>DASPOP010000047.1:0-26507 GCA_035625955.1 Steroidobacteraceae bacterium
ATGCTCGCCGGATCGCTCGGGCTCCTGCCCTCGGCCTCCCTCGGCGAGGAACGGCGCGGCGTGTACGAGCCGATCCACGGCTCGGCGCCCGACATCGCCGGCCGCGGTATCGCCAACCCCTACGGCGCGATTTACAGCGTGGCGCTGCTGCTGCGGCACTCGCTCGGCCTGGCCGCCGAGGCCGCCGCCCTCGAGCGCGCCGCGGATGCCGCGCTCGCCGCCGGTGCCCGCACCGTGGACCTCGCCCTCCCCGGTACACGCGCGCTCAGCACGCGCGCGGCCGCGGAGGCCGTCGTCAGCAGCCTGACGCCGCGAGCTTGAGCGGCCGCGCCGGCAGCACCCGCGCCGCGCGCGCCAGCGCCCGCGCGAGATCCTCGCGCAGATCCTCGAGCGCCTCGATGCCGATCGAGAGCCGGATCAGCCCGTCGGTGAGCCCGGCTCTGAGGCGTGCCGCCGGGTCCATGGCCGCATGAGTCATGCTCGCCGGGTGCGCCACCAGGCTCTCGACGCCGCCCAGCGACTCCGCCAGCGAGAAGCACGTGAGGTCGGAGACGAACTCGCGCACCGCGTCCTGCCCGCCCTCGAGCTCGAGGCTGATTACGGCGCCGAAGCCGCGCTGCTGGCGCGCAGCCAGCGCATGGCCCGGATGGCTCGCGAGGCCCGGGTACCACACGCGCCGGACATTCGCCTGGCGGTCGAGCCAGTGTGCGAGCTCGTGCGCATTGCGGGCGTGGTGCTCGAGCCGCGCGTGCAGTGTCCGCAGTCCGCGCAGCGTGAGGAAGCTGTCGAACGGCGCGCCGGTCACACCCAGGCAATTCGCCCACCAGACGAGCTGCTCGTGAAGGGTCTTGTCGCGCGCCACCACCGCGCCGCCGACCACGTCGCTGTGGCCGTTGAGGTACTTGGTGGTCGAATGCACCACGAGATCGGCGCCGAGGGTGAGCGGCTGCTGCCATGCCGGCGACAGGAAGGTGTTGTCGACGACGATCAGCGCCCCGCTCGCCCGACCTAAGGCCGCGAACGCCGCGATGTCCGTGATGCGCAGCAACGGATTGCTCGGCGTCTCGATCCACAGCAACGCCGTCGGCCGCGCCAACGCGGCGCGCACCGCCGCCTCGTCGCCGAAGTCGACGAGCTCGACCTCGCGCTCGCCGCGGCGCCGCCAGGCGTCGAACAGGCGGTAAGTGCCGCCGTAGCAGTCGTGCGGCGCCACGATGCGCGCGCCGGCCGGCACCAGGTACCCGGTGAGCGTGACTGCAGCCATGCCGCTCGCCGTGACGACGGCGCCCGCCCCCTGCTCGAGCTCGGCGAGCGCGCCGGCCAGCAGGTCGCGCGTCGGATTGCCCGAGCGCGTGTAGTCGTAGGCGCGCTTCTCGCCGAAGGCACGGAACGCAAACGTGGATGACAGGTGCAGCGGCGGCATGACGCAGCCGGTCTCGTCGCCGCACTCGAGGCCGGCGCGCACGGTCTGCGTCACCTGGCTCACGCCGTTGGCTGCCGCACGGTCCGCTGACAGAAGGTCGGTGATCGTCTTCATGAATGCTCCGCTCAGGTCCCAAACGTCCATCGGACACCTGCGGAGCGTGCCGGCGCGGGAGGCGCCAGGCTTGTCGCGTCCATCCTCGTCCGGGAATGCCCGGGAGGCTACGCGCACCGCTCATCTATCGACCCCCCTTGAATGCAGGAGTCGCAGGAGTTGGCACCTTTCCAGGGTGGTTAAGCCTGGCGGTTGCCCCGGCGTCTAAGGGCCTATCCCTCAGCCGGTCTCGATGAGTAGCGAGCAGTGTAGGGTGCGAAGGCCTCAGCGCGCAAGCGCAGGGCGCTGATTTGCGGGGTGTTCCTCACTGCGGAGCGAGACTCGCTGCGTGCTGCTCGGCTTCCAGCGCCTCGGGGGTTCGGCCCTGTGCGTGCAGGGAATCCGCGATCAGCCGCCAGGACGAGGCCTGCGCCGCAGGGTCGCCGGTGGCGAGCGCGAGCGCCTTGCGCCCCATGCTGCCCGCCTGGCCCGCGTTCCCCTCCGACAGCTGCACGCGCCCCAGCTCGACCCACAGCAGCGGATTGTCCGGCTCGATGCGCAGCGCCCGCTCGAGGGTGCCACCCGCCGCCGCGTACTCGCCGGCGCCTGCCTGGGTATGAGCCTGCGCGACGAGCGCGCCCGAGGCAGGTCCGAGACGAAACTGCCGCGCCGGTGGTGTGTAGGGGGGCGGCCCGGGAGGCTGCGCCGAGCCGCCCGGTGCGGCAGAGCCGGGCACCGCAGCGCCCCCCGGGCTGCCGGCGGGCATGGGACCGGGCGAGGCACAGGCGGCGAGCGCCAGTGCGGCAAGAAAAACCAGGACGGTCAGTGAATGAGGTTGTGGAGCCACTGCTGTGTGTGATCGATGAAGGTGATGACGGGGTTGCTGCCGTCGGCGAAGCCGCAGCCGGGTTTTGCGGGGATCTGCGTCGCGGCGGGCACCGCGACCGTTACGCGGTCGTCGGAGCAGCCCGGCAGCACCCGCAGTCCGGTTGCGTACTCGATCTGCATATCGACGAGACCCTCCGGCATCGGCGCATTCCACGAGCTGCCGCCGAGACCCGCCATGATGTGCGCCCACACCGGCAGCGCGCCCACGGAGCCCGTGAAACCGGTGGGCGCATTGTCATCGTATCCGACCCACACCACGATCAGGTCACTGCCGGAGAAGCCCGCGAACCAGCTGTCGCGATAGTCGGACGAAGTGCCGGACTTGCCGGCCACCACGAGGTTCGGAGACAGCAGCGGCCGCGCCGGCCGCCCGGTGCCGCGGTCCATGACCACGGTGAGCAGCCGGTCGAGCTGGTAGACGTTCTCAGGGGTCGCCACCTGCGTCACCTGCAGCGGGAACGCCTTGAGCGCCTTGCCGTCGGTGCCGATGACCGCACGCACCGCGCGCAGCGGGTTGCGGAATCCGCCGTTGGCGAGCCCGTTGAAGAGCTGCGCCGCCTCGAGCGGCGTGACGTTGACCGCACCCAACAGCATGGCCGGCACCTGCTGCGGCGCGCGCTCCAGACCGAAACGCTGCAGCGTCTCGGCCACCTTCGGCAAGCCGACGTCCAGGCCGACGCCGACCGTCGCGAGGTTGAGCGATTCGGCCAGCGCGCGCGCCACCGGCACCGGCCCGTTGAATTCGTGAGTGAAGTTCTCGGGACGCCAGTGCTGGCCGCCCGCGAGCTTCAGGTCCACCGGCTCGTCCGGCACCACCGTCGCGGCGTTGTAGCGGCCGCTCTCGAGCGCCGTGAGATACACGAAAGGCTTCACCAGCGAGCCCATGGCGCGGCGCGCATCGAGCGCCCGGTCGAAACCGTCGTAGCCGACGTCGCGTCCGCCGACGATCGCGATCACATCGCCGCTCTGCGGCGCCGTGACGACCACCGCGCCCTGGAGGGACTCGGGCTCGGCGCCGCGTTTTCGCAGCCGATCGAGGCGGCTGAGCTCGCGGTCGAGCGCGTGCTCGGCGGCGTCCTGGGCGCGCGGCTCGAGGCTGGTGTAGATCGAGAGCCCGGCCTCGGTCAGGTCCTCCTCGCGATAGTCGCGCCGCAGGGTGCGGCGCACGAAGTCGAGGTACGCGGGGTAGTAGGCGCCGGCGGGCCGTGCAGTGACCCCGAGGGGCCGCCGCTCGGCCTCGGCCGCCTGCGCGGTGGTGACGACGTGCTGGTCGGCGAGCTCCTTCAGCACCAGGTTGCGCCGCGCCAGCACCCGCTCGGGATGCCGGCGCGGATCGTAGTAGGACGGCCCGCGCACGACGGCCACGAGCAGCGCCATCTCCGACAGATCGAGCTCGGCGAGCGGTTTGCCGAAATAGAACTGGCTGGCGAGACCGAAGCCGTGGATGGCGCGGTTGCCGTCCTGCCCGAGGAAGATCTCATTGATATAGGCGTTCATGAGATCGTCCTTGGTGAAGTGCGCATCGAGCGCGACCGCCATAATCGCCTCGCGAAGCTTGCGGCCGAGCGTCTGGCGCGAGGAGAGGAAATAGCTGCGCACCAGCTGCTGAGTGAGCGTGCTGCCGCCCTGCTCGATCTGTCCGGCGCGCGCATCGACCCACAGCGCGCGCAGGATGGCTTCGGGATCGACACCGCGGTGCGAATCGAAGCGGCGGTCCTCGACCGCCTTGAGAGCGGCCGGCAGCAGCGGCGGCACGTCGCGCGGGCTGAGGACGATGCGGTCCTCGCCGTGGCTCGGGAAGATGCTGCCGATGAGCAGCGGCTCGAGCCGGATCACCGGCACATCGCGCCCGGCGGCGTCCTTCAGGCTCTCGATCCCCGCAGGTCCGGTGAAGATACTGAGCAGCTGCGCGTCGCGGTTCTCGTCCGCGAAGCGCGCCGGCCGCAGCGCCACGTCGATGCGCGCTCCGTTGACGCGATAGGTGCCCGGACGGTCGAGCTGCGCGACCTTGCGGTAATGCAGGCGCTCGAGCTCCTGGGTCGCCTCCGGCGCAGGCAGCGGCAGGCCCGCGTACAGCTCGAGCGGCGCCGCGTAGACCAGTGCCGGCAGCGTCCAGCGCCGCCCCTCGAATTGATGCGTCACCAGCAGATCGAGATAGAGCACGTACGCGGCGGCGGCGATTGCCGCCGCGCCGAGCAGGCGGATCAGAATGCGCCTCAGAGGATCAGCTCCGCCGCGGGGCTGCGCAGGTTGTAGTGCGAGCTCATGGCGTGCCCGTAGGCGCCGGCGTTGGCAACCAGCAGCAGGTCGCCGGCCTGCGTCACCGGCAGCAGGCGGTCATGTCCGAGCACATCGGCGCTCTCGCAGATGGGCCCGACGATGTTCACGAGCTCCGTGGCCGGCTCATCGATGCGCGTGAGGTTGGCGATCTCATGGTATGAGCCATAGAGTGCCGGACGGATCAGGGAGTTCATGCCGGTCGCTACGCCGACGAAGCGCACCCCGCCCTTCTGCTTGAGCTGCGTCACCCGCGCGAGCAGCACGCCGGCGGCCGCCACCAGGTAGCGCCCGGGCTCGAGCCACACTTCGAGGCCCGGATGCTCGGCGCGCACCGCCTGCAGCAGCGCGTCGAGCTTGCCGAGATCGACCCCGGGCTGATCGGGGCTTTCGGGCACGCCGAGGCCGCCGCCGACGTCGATCACGCGCACCTCCGGCAGGCTGCGCGCGGCCCCGGCCAGCAGCCGCGCCGTGTGCTCCCAGCTCGTCACGTCGAAGATGCCGCTGCCGACGTGCGCCTCGAGCCCGGTGATGCGCGCGCCCGCCGCCCGGGCGGCGCGCTCGAAGGCGGGGAGCTCCGCGATCGGCACGCCGAACTTCGAGCGCGTGCCGGCGGTGCGCACGTGGGTGTGGTGGCCGCGGCCGACGCCGGTATCGAGGCGGGCGAAGATCTCGCGGCCGCGGAACAGCGCCGGCCAGGCGCTGAGCGCAAAAAGGTTGTCGACGGTGACGCGCACGCCGCGCTCCAGCGCCCAGGCGTACTCTTCGCGCGGCGCGAAGTTCGGCGTATAGAGGATGCGCTGCGGCTCGAGCTCCGCACAGGTGGCGAGCAGGTGCTCGACCTCGCCGCGCGAGACACACTCGAACTCGATGCCCTCCGCGCGCAGCGTGCGCAGCAGCTCGCGATGCGGGTTGGCCTTCATCGAGTAGTGCACGCGGTCGAGCGACTTGAGCTCCCGCAGGGCGCGCGCCGCGGCCCGTACCGTCGCCAGGTCGTAGACGTAAGCCGCCTCGCGCCCCTCGAGCGCGGCGAGCAGCTCGGCGCGCCGCGTGCGCCACCAGGGCGGTACGCGCCTCACGCCCACCGGCGGCGCCGCGAACAGCTGCTGCCAGGTGGGACCCAGGACCCTGTCGCCGGGCACCGGGCGGATTAGCAGCTCGTGCAGCTGCTCGACCAGGCGGTCGCCCTGGTCCTCGTCGACGACGAAGGTGAAGTTCAGATCGTTGGCCGCCTGGCTCACCAGATAGATCTTCTGCTCCTCGAAGAACTCGAACGCCCCGCCGAGCTGATGCAGGATGGCGCGGATGTTGCGCCCGACCAGGCTCACCGAGGCGCACGGCCCGATCACCTGCACGCGGCACAGGTGCGAGAGGTCCGCCACCAGGGCCGTCACCTGGGCGTTGTCGAGAGTGTTGGCCGCCGGATCGAGCGACACCGTCACGTTGGTTTCCGAGGTCGACACCAGGTCCACCGACAGGCCGTGCTGCTTGAACACCTGGAAGGCATCCGCGAGGAAGCCCACCTGGTGCCACATGCCGGGGCTCTCCATCGAGATGAGCGTGATGCCCTTCTTGGTGCATACCGCCTTGACCTGCGCCCCGCCCTCGCCGCCCTCGGCGGTGAGCACCGTGCCTTCGAGATGCGGTGCCTGCGTCGCGTAGACGTGGAGCGGGATGCGCTGCTGGCGGGCCGGCAGGATGCAGCGCGGATGCAGCACCTTGGCGCCGCTGGTGGCGATCTCCTGCGCTTCGTCGTAATGCAGCGCGCGCAGCAGGCGCGCCGTCGGCGTGGCGCGCGGGTTGGCGCTGAACATCCCGGGAACGTCGGTCCAGATCTCGAGCCGCTGCGCGCGCAGCTTCGCCGCCAGATACGCCGCCGAGGTGTCGGAGCCGCCGCGCCCGAGGAGCACGGTGTTGCCGTCCTCGTCGCTGGCGATGAAGCCCTGGGTGACGATCACGGGAGGCAGCGCCGCCAGCTGCTGCTCGAGCGCCGCATCGGGCGCGAAGCTGCAGACGGCCGAGAGCACGCTGGCCTTCGCCGAGGCGCTGTGCCGCTCCTCGGCGCGCAGCAGCGTGCGCGCATCGACCCACGCGACCGGCAGCCCCCGCGCCTCGAGGAAACTCGCGCCGATCCTGGTCGCGATGAGCTCCCCGGCCGCCATGACGCGCGCGCGCGTGCGGTCGCTCACCTCGCGCACCAGCGCAATGCCGGCGGCGATCTCGCGCAGCTCCGCCAGGTGGCGCTCGACCTCCTCGCCGAGTGGCACGCCGAGATCCGCCGCCAGGCGGCGGTGACGTTCCTCGATGGTCTTGAGCTCGGCCTCGTAGGCGCCGCCGAGCGCCGCGTCGAGCAGCCGCTCGAGGCAGTCGGTGATGCCGCTCACCGCCGAGTGCACGATGAGAACCCGCGCACCGCCCGCCGCACGCTCGGCGACCACCCCGGCGATGTTGGTCCAGTTCCCGAGCGTCGACACGCTCGTGCCGCCGAACTTGAGGACGATCCAGGGAGAGGGCGTGCGGGTCAAGACTCGATTCTCCGTATGAGGCTCCACGGCTGCCTCGAGTCCGACATCGCTTGAGCCAGGAGTGAGCGCGAGCTTGTCTTACAGCTCGTCGTCGTCGAAGTCCTGCAGGTCCTTCTCGAGCTTCTTGTCCGCCAGGACTTCCTCGAGCCGGCTCCAGGCGGCCTTGCCCCGCTTGCCCGGGTTCGCGCGCGCGCGCTTATCCACCCGATCGAGTATCCGGTCGTAATCGGTGCCGTCCTCGGGAGGACTGTTCAGGAATTCCTCGTCGAGGTCGAAGCCCTCGTTGTCCCGCTCGGCCATTTTTGGGTGTAAATCCTGAATTAATTCAAAGGCTAACGTGCTTATTCGGCACGGAACAAGGCGCGAACTATAGCCGATTGGCGCCGCCGATCAACATTTGCCGGAATGGGGGTCCCCGCCCGGAAGACAAGAGCCCCGGCAAGTACCGAAGCTTAAGCGTGATCCGTACCGTCCCGTACGACGACCGGAGCGCCCCGGCTGAGACCCAGGCTCTCGGCCGCGTTGTGCTCGGCCCGGGCGATCTCTACGACCCCGAAGGAATTGACCAGGGCCAGATACTCCCCCGGCCGGGTATCGGCGTAGGTGCGCAGCAGCCGGAAGGCATGGTTGCCGGCGTGCACCACCGGCACGCGGAAACGCTCGATGAGCGGGGCGTCGATATTGGTGATGAGGTTGCCGAAATGGTCGATGCTGATGACCACGCCCGCGACGCTGGCCGGCTCCACGCTGGGATCGTCGACCCAGGAGGGAACGAGCGTGCTGGCCGGCTCGCCGAGATCCGAGGTCTGGCAGCGCCCGGACGCCAGCTCGGCGGCTAACGGCGCAAAGATGTCGCGCCCGTGGAAGGTCGCGCTCGGATGGGCGATTCCTAAGCGCGCGAGACCCTGCGGCGTCAGCCGGGTGAGGCGCGCATCGGGAAAACGGCTCACGATCGGCGCGAGCAGCCCGTTATCGGGGGCGAGGAACAAGTGTCCGCCCGCTTCCAGCGCGAGAATGTCGCGCGAGGTCCCGACTCCCGGATCGACCACCGCCACATGCACCGTGCCCGCCGGAAAGAACGGGAAGGCGCGCGCCAGCCAGAAGCCCGCCTCCGCCGGCCAGTGCACCACGATCTCGTGTGTGAGATCGACGATGCGCGCGGCCGGGAAGCGCGCGAGGATGCAGCCCTTGATGACCCCGACGAACGGGCCCTGGTGTCCGAAGTCGGTGGTGACGGTGATGACGCCCGAGGCCGGCAAAGCTCGCTCGCTCGAGAGGTCAGCCGCTCAGCCGCCCGGCCGTCCGCGGCCAGGCATCGGGCGCGCTCCCTCGGCGCAGGCGCGGCACTTGTCGGTATAGGGCACGGCCGCGAGGCGCTCGGGCTCGATGTCGCCGCCGCACACCGAGCAGGTGGTGTAACGGCCCTGTGCGAGGCGCCGCAGCGCCGCTTCGACCTGCTGCAGCTCGGCGCGCGCCGAGTGCGAGATCGCGCCCAGCACGTCGTCGTTCTCGCGCTGCGTCACCTGCTCGGCGAAGTCGGCCGACAACGGATCCGCCTCGTGCCGCAGATCCGCACTCGCGTCGCTCGCCCGCTGGCGCAGCTCTTCGCGCCGTTTCAGCAGCCTCTCGCGTACCGCGTCGGTTTCCACCTGAACCTCCCGCGCACCCTCAGGACGCTTTCTGGTTGCGCCGCCAGGCCTCGAGCCATTTCTGCAGCTTGTCGAACGGCTCGACGAACTTGGTGACGCCCTCGCGCTCGAGTTGCGCGGCGACCGCTTCGAGATCGATGCCGAGCCGCTCGAGGCCTTCGCGGGTATCGGCGCCCTCGGCCAGATGCCGTTCGAGGCGCAGCTCCGGGCGGCCGAGCCGCCGGTAGGCGTTGATGGTCTCGAGCGGCATGGTATTCACCGTTCCCGGCACGACCAGCTCCTCGACGTACTTGATGGGGCTGTAGCTCGGGTCCTTGGTCGAGGTCGACGCCCACAGGAGGCGCTGCGGCCGCGCGCCCTGCGCACTGAGCGCCTGCCACTGCGGCGTGGCCAGCAGCGTCTCGAAAACCTCGTAGGCGCGTGCCGCGCTGGCGATCGCCGTCTTGCCGCGCAGCGTGCGCGCCGCCGGCTGGCCGTGCGCGCTCAGCTCATCCAGGAGCCCGTCGACCAGAGTATCGATGCGGCTGAGGAAAAAGCTCGCCACCGACGCGACGCTCGTGAGCGAGCGCCGCGCGCGGGCCCGCTCGTCGAGGCCGTCCATGTAGGCCTGGGCCACGGCCCGGTAGCGCTCCGGCGAGAACAGCAGCGTCACGTTGACGTTGATGCCCTCGGCGATCAGCGCGCGGATCACCGGCAGCCCCGGCTCCGTCGCCGGAATCTTGATGAAGGCGTTGGGCAGATCGAGGCGTGCCCAGAGCCGGCGCGCCTCGGCGAGGCTGCCCTCGGAGTCGTAGGCGAGGTGCGGCGAGACCTCGAAGCTCACGAAGCCGTCAGCACCCGCGGTCTGGTCATAGAGTCCGCGGAACAGTCCGGCCGCCGCGCGCACGTCGTGGATGGCGAGCTCTTCGTAGAGCGCCATCGCGGAGGGGACCGTCGGCAGGAGCCGCGCGATCGGCTGTGCGTAGCGCGGGTCGGTGGTCATGGAGTTGGCGAAGATCGCCGGATTGGAGGTGACGCCGGCGATGCCGTCCTCGCGGATGAGGCGCGCAAGGCTGCCGTTCTCGAGCATGCCGCGGCCGAGATCATCGAGCCACGCGCTCTCGCCGAGCTTGCGCAACTCCAGGAGCGGATTGGGAACCGACGCATTCATCGGAGGCTTCCAAGGTCGAGAGTAGCGCAGCTTAATTCCGCCGTCTCGCGGTTTCGGGCCGGATATGCGTAAATCCCTATAGGCAGAATCCGCAGGCGCGGTGAGACTTTTTGCTTAAGGAGCAGCTGTATGACGGACGTGTTCAATGGCGGGAAGCTGGCCGAGGAGCTGCGCGCGCTGGTGAGCGAGGCCGAGGCGCTGCTGCGCAACTCGACCGAGACGGTGAGCGCCGCAGGGCGCGAGCAGGCCGAGGCCACCATGGCCGACCTGCGCAAGCGGCTGACCTCCCTCGAGCGGCAGGTCAAGGTACGCGCGCGCGAAGTCGACGACTACGTGCACGACAACCCCTGGCAGGCGGTCGCGATGGCCGGCGGAGTCGCGCTGCTTCTCGGGCTCATCATGGGTCGCAGGGGATGAGCGAGGGCGCCGCCCCCGCGGACTCGACCTCCCCCGAACGCCCACCGTCGCTGCCGGGACTGCTGGCCGCTGCGCTCGGGGCATTGCGCACGCGGCTCGAGCTCGCGGGAGTTGAGCTCGAGATCCACCTCATCAAGCTGGCGCGCGCGCTGATCTGGGCGGTGGCTGCCATCCTGTGCGCGCTGCTCGCGCTCGCTTTCGGCATCGTGGCGCTGATTGCGGCGCTCTGGGACTCGCATCGGGTGCTCGGACTCCTTGGCGGCGGCCTGGTCTTTGCTCTGTTGTGCGCGACGTGCGCCTACGTCGGCGCGCGCATCTTCCACCGACGGGGGATTCTCGACGATACGCTCGAGCAGCTCGACCGCGATCAGCGCCGGGCCGGGCCGCCATGAGCCGCCTGAAGCAGCTCGAGGCGCGGCGGCGCGTGCTGCTCGGGCGCTGCGACCAGCAGCGCGAGGAGCTCGCGGCACGGTTGACCGCGCTGAGCCCCGCTGCGCTGCTGCGAGGCGCCGGCATGGCCCAACTGCGACACCCGCTCGTCTGGACGGCGCTCGCCGCCATGCTGCTCTTCGGGCGCACGCGCAAGGCTCTCAAGGCTATCCTGTGGATGCGCGGCGCGCTCGCGTTCGTCCGGCGTGCGACGCATCTCGTGCGGCTGCTCACGCAGCTGCGCGCGGCGCGCGAGGGAGATTAGCGCTTCACTGCGGGTTCGGATCCGGTGTCGGGTGCGGTGGCAAGCCGCGCCGGCGCATTGGCGTCCGCCGCCGGCGCCACGGGCACCGCGGGCGCCGCAGGCGTATCGAGCGTCGCCGCGAGCCCGACCACGGTCGGAATTCCGTCCGCCGCCTGCAGGGTCTTGCGCGCGAGATCCCAGTGGATCGCCGCGACGCTGTCTCCGAGGGCCTGATCGAGAAGCCTGGAGAGGAGGTCCAGATCCGGCTCGACGCTCTGGCCTTCCTCATCCACCGGCGGATGCGCTTCGAGCAGCAGCTCGCCGTCGACCCACGCTACCTTCACCGGCTCGTTGACCAGCCACACCCTGGTGCCGACTGCAATGAGCGGGAAGAGCGCGGCGACGTCCTCGGGGTACATGCGGATGCAGCCGTGGGTCACCGACATGCCGACCGCGGTCGGGTTGTTGGTGCCGTGGATCATGTACTCGCCGTTGCCCGCCGCGAGCCGCAGCGCGAAGGCGCCGAGCGGATTGTCGGGGCCCGCCGGCACCACCTTCGGCAAGGGATCGCCGTTGGCGGCGTGCTCCTTGCGTATCGACTCCGGCGGGTACCAGGCGGGATCGCGGATCTTGGCGATGACGCGCGTCTCGCCGAGCGGCGTGCGCCAGTCCATCTTGCCGATGCTGATCGGATAGGTGATGACCACGCGCTGCTCGTGCGGGTTGCGCGGTTTCGGGTAGTAGTACAGGCGGTGCTCGGGCAGGTTGACCACGAGACCATCGCGCGGACCCGTCGGCAGAATGCGCCGGCCCGGCAGCACGATGCGCTTGGCCGCGCCCGGGAGCCACACGTCGACGCCCGGATTGGCGCGAATGATCTCGTAGTAGCCGAGGCTGTACCGGTGCGCGAGGTCGGGCAGCGTGTCCTGGTACACCGTGGTCACGGCCTCATCCGTGCCGACCACGGCCGAGCCGTCGGCCGGCAGCGGAAAGACGCTCGCGGCGGCGCTCGCCGACAGCGAGAGCGTGCACACGAGACCCGCGGCCCTCCAGCGGGTGGCGCGCCTCGCGCGACGCATCAGGGACTCCATCAGATTGATTTTACTACAAAAACTCACTCGGTTGCGACCCCGGCCCTTAACGTCCAGGGATTCCTTTAGCATCAGGCGGTGGCCCAGTTTATCAAGCCGGCGCGCGCTTTCTTCGCACGCAGTGCGCTGAATGTCGCGCGCGATCTCATCGGCATGCACCTGGTGCACGACGACGGCGTCACCATGCGCCGCGGGCGCATCGTCGAGACCGAAGCGTACCTCGGTCCCCGCGACCGCGCGGCGCATTCCTCCCGCGGGCGCACCGCGCGCACCGAGGTGATGTTCGGTGCTCCGGGACATGCCTATGTCTACTTCATCTACGGATTCTGGAATTGTCTTAACGTGGTGACGGCCCGGGAGGGCGTGCCGCACGCGGTGCTGCTGCGGGCCGTGGAACCGTTGCACGGAATCACGGACAAAACCTGGGGACCGGGGCTGCTGTGCCGCGCCATGCATGTCGACCGGCGCCTGAACGGCGCCGATCTGCTGGGCCCGGAGCTGTGGATCGAGCGCCCGCGCCGCGCAGCGCACGTCGCGCTCGGACGCAGCACGCGCATCGGCGTCGACTATGCGGGCGAGTGGGCGCGGCGTCCCTGGAGGTTCTTCGATCGCGCTTCGTGCTACGTTTCCACCCTCCGACGGAGACCGACTGAATGCCGACCCGCATCCGCTCCCTGACTCTCACCATGTTATGTCTGGCCGCCGCGGCGCTGGCGCCAGGCGCACCGGCGCGGGCGCAGCTCGTGGAAGGACACGACTACCGCCTGCTCACGCCGCCCCGGCCCACCTCGAGCCCGGGGAAGATCGAAGTCGTGGAATTCTTCTCCTACGCCTGTCCGCACTGCGCCAAGTTCAACCCGCTGGTGAGCGCCTGGATCGCTAAACAGCCGAAGGACGTCGCATTCAGGCGCGTGGCGGTGAGCTACGGCCGGCCGCCGTGGATGAATCTCTCGCGTACCTACTACGCGCTCGAAGCGACCGGCGACCTCAGGAAGCTCGACGCCGCGCTGTTCCGTGCCATTCATGACGATCATCAGAACCTGTTCGACGAGCAGTCGCTCGCCGACTGGGTCGGCAAGGAGGGAGGCGACGCCACCCGCTTCGCGAACGCCTACGTCTCCTTCGGCGTCAACAATCAGACCGTGCAGGCCGATCAGATGGCCGAGGACTATGGGATCGATGCGATCCCGACGCTCGCCGTCAACGGACGTTTCGTCGTCATCAGTCCGACGCAGGCGGCCGACGAGGAGCAGACCTTCAGGGAGCTGCTGGTGCTCGCCGACAAGGTGATCGCCATGGCGCGTGCCGCCGCGCCGCGCAGCGCGGCGCCTGCGGCCGCGAAGGCGCCGGCGGCGAAACAGCGCTGACGGGCGCGCTTCAGCGCTTTGGTTCCTCAGCGCGCGCCAACTCGAGCAGCTGGCTGCCCTCGGGCACGCGCTCGCCGCGGGCGAAGTGAATGGCCTGTACCGCGCCCGCGTAGGGCGCGGTGATGGTGTGCTCCATCTTCATGGCTTCGATCACCATCAGCACCTCGCCGGCGGCCACCTTCTGGCCAACCGATACCGGCACCGAGACCACGACACCCGGCAGCGGGGTGGTGAGCCCGCCGCTGGTCGCAGTCGCGGTGAATTCCCTGGTGCGCGGATCCTCGAGGACAAGATCGTACTGCGCGCCCTCTTCCCAGAGCGTGACCTGGGCGCCGTCGACCCGGCAGCGCGCGCGGCGGCGCCGCTCGACGAGGCGCGCGGCGATCGTGCCCGCACCGGCGGCGCCCGCGGAATAGCTCAGGTCCGCGACCTGAAGCAGCGTGCGTCCGTCGACCGTCGCCGCCCCGGGCCTGCCCGCCGTGCAGGCCAGCTCCACCGTGTGCGCGTGGCCCTTCCACGCGAGCGCGTAGCTGACCGCCGCCGGAAGATTCGGCGTGAAGCCGTCGCGCACCGCCCAGGCACTTGCATCGGCCGCGGAGCCCGCAGAGTGCAGCGCGAGCGCCGCCAGTATCAGCGTCTCGGGCGCCACGGCCGAGGGGCCGGCGAAGTCCCCCACGCCCCTGTCGAGCAGCGCGATGTTGTGGCGCACCTCGAGAAAGCGCCGCGAGCGGAGCACGCGTGCCAGCCAGCGCTCGTTGGTGTGGACGCCGACACTGAAAGTCTCGTTGAGCGCGTCCGCCAGCCGCTCGGCCGCGAGCGTCCGCTCCGGGGCCCAGGCGATCACCTTGCCGAGGAGCGAGTCGTAGCAGTCGGGCACGGTGTCGCCGGTCACGAACCCGGAGTCGACGCGCACCGCTTCGAGCGCGGGCCATTCCATGAGCGCGAGGCGCCCGGCGCTCGGCAGGAAATTGCGCTCCGGATCCTCGGCGCACACGCGCGCTTCGATGGCGTGGCCGTCGAGCCGCACCTGATCCTGCGACAGGGGCAGCGGCTCGCCGCCCGCGACCCGTAGCTGCCACTCGACCAGATCCAGCCCGGTGACGGCCTCGGTGACGGTGTGCTCCACCTGCAGCCGCGTGTTCATCTCCATGAAATAGAACTCGCGCCCGTCGTAGAGGAACTCGACCGTGCCGGCGCTCACGTAGCCGATCTCGCGCGCCACCACCAGCGCCGCGGCGCGCAGCCGCGCGCGCACCGCGTCCGGCACGTTGGGCGCCGGCGCCTCTTCGATGAGCTTCTGGTGGCGCCGCTGCGCCGAGCAGTCGCGGTCGCCCAGGTGCACGAAGTTGCCGTGCTTGTCGCCGAACACCTGCACCTCGAGATGCCGCGGCGTGGGCAGGAACCGCTCGAGCAGCAGCGCCCCGTCGCCGAAGGCGCTCTCGGCCAGGCGCCGTGCCGCGGCGAGCGCCGCGGTGAGCTCGGACTCCTGCCGCACGATCTGCATGCCCTTGCCGCCGCCGCCGGCAGCGGGCTTGATGATGAGCGGCAGCCCGACCGTGTGGGCGGCGGCAGCCAGCTGCTTGAGATCCTGCTCCGGTCCCGCGTAGCCCGGCAGCACCGGCACGCCGGCTTCACGCATGCGGTTCTTGGCGACGATCTTCGAGCCCATGGCGGCGATCGCCGCAGCGGGCGGACCGACGAAGGTGATCCCGGCGTCCGAGCAGGCCTGGGCGAACTGGGCGTTCTCGGCAAGAAAGCCGTAACCGGGGTGAATGGCGTCGGCGCCGCTGGCGCGCGCCGCGGCGATGATCCGCTCGATGTCGAGGTAACTCTCGCGGGCCGGCGCCGGGCCGATCCACAGCGCCTCGTCCGCCTCGCGCACGTGGCGCGCGCGCGCGTCCGCATCCGAGAACACCGCCACCGTGCGCCAGCCGAGGCGGCGCGCGCTGCGGAAAATGCGGGCGGCGATCTCGCCGCGATTCGCGACCAGCAGCGTCTTCACCATGGTCACATCCGGTAGACGCCGAAGCGCGCCGGCTCGAGCGGCGCATGCCGCACCGCCGCCAGCGACAGCGCCAGCACGCGGCGCGTCTCGGCGGGGTCGATCACGCCGTCGTCCCACAGCCGCGCCGAAGAGTAATACGGGTGCCCCTGGCGCTCGTATTGCTCGCGGATCGGTGTCTTGAACGCCTCCTCCTCCGCCGCGGGCCACTCCTCGCCGGCGCGCGCCAGCTGGTCGCGCTTTACGGTGGCGAGCACGCTCGCCGCCTGCTCGCCGCCCATGACGGAGATGCGGGCATTCGGCCACTGAAACAGCAGCCGCGGCGCATAGGCGCGGCCGCACATGGCGTAGTTACCGGCGCCGTAGCTGCCGCCGACGATCACCGTGAGCTTCGGCACCGGGGCGCAGGCAACCGCGGTGACGAGCTTGGCGCCGTCCTTGGCGATGCCGCCGGCCTCGGCGCGGCGGCCCACCATGAAGCCGGTGATGTTCTGCAGAAAGAGCAGCGGGATCTCCTCGCGCGCGCACAGCTCGATGAAATGCGTGCCCTTGAGCGCGCTCTCGGAGAACAGCACGCCGTTGTTGGCGAGTATGCCGACCGGGTAGCCGCCGAGGTGCGCGAAGCCGCACACCAGCGTCGTGCCGTAGAGCTGCTTGAACTCATCGAGCTCGGAATCGTCCACCAGCCGCGCGATCACCTCGCGCACGTCGTAGGGCTTGCGCAGGTTCGCCGGAACCACGCCGTAGAGCTCGGCCGGGTCGTAGCGGGGCTCGCGGGAGCCGAGCGGCGGCGCGCCGTCGGCCGCGGGCTTCAGCCGTGCGACGATGCGCCGGGCGATGGCGAGTGCGTGCGTGTCGTTCTCGGCGTAGTGATCGCACACCCCGGACTCGCGGCAATGGACGTCGGCGCCGCCCAGGGTTTCGGCATCGATGTCCTCGCCGGTCGCGGCCTTGACGAGCGGCGGGCCGCCGAGGAACACCCGGCCCTGATTGCGCACGATGACGTTCTCATCCGACATGGCCGGCACGTAAGCACCACCGGCGGTGCACGAGCCGTGCACCACGGAGATCTGCGCGATGCCGAGCCCCGAAAGCGTCGCCTGGTTGTAGAAGATGCGGCCGAAGTGGTCGCGATCGGGGAACACCTCGTCCTGCGCCGGCAGGAACGCCCCACCCGACTCCACCAGATAGACGCACGGCAGGCGGTTATCGCGCGCGATCTCCTGCGCGCGCAGGTGCTTCTTCACGGTGATGGGGTAGTAGGTGCCGCCTTTGACGGTGGGGTCATTGGCGACGATCACGCACTCCCGCCCCCCTACCCGGCCGATGCCGGTGACGATTCCGGCACAGGCGATGTCGCCGCCGTACATGCCGTGGGCGGCGAGCTGCGAGAACTCGAGGAAGGGGCTGCCGGTGTCGAGCAGCACGCGCACCCGCTCGCGGGCGCTCAGCTTGCCCGCAGCCCGGTGCTTGTCCACGGCGGCCTTGGAGCCGCCCCGGGCCGTGCGCGCCACTTCGCGGCGCAGATCCTCGCTCAGGGCGCGCATGGCGCGCTCGTTGTCACGGAATTCCTGGGACTGCAGGTTGACCCGGGTAGCGATGCGGGGCATGGGTACTTGCCATGATTGCCGGTTTGTCCGACAATCATACGATCTAGCCCAAGGAGAAGGCAAGCCCAAATGAACCCGCTCGACTGCACCGACAGCGACTTCGGCCTGGGAACCGAGCTCGAGGAGATCCGCCGCGAGGTGCGGCGCTTCGCCGCAGAGGAGATCGCCCCGCGCGCCGCCAACCTCGACCGCAGCAACGAGTTTCCGCGCGACCTGTGGCCGGCTCTCGGCGCCCAGGGCCTCCTGGGGATCACCGTGCCCGAGCGCTTCGGCGGCGCCGGCCTCGGCTACCTCGCCCACGTCATCGTCATGGAGGAGATCTCGCGCGCCTCCGGCGCCGTGGGCCTCTCCTACGGGGCGCATTCGAACCTGTGCGTCAATCAGCTGCGCCTCAATGCCAGCGAGAAACAGTGCGCGCACTATCTGCCGAAGCTGGTCTCCGGCGAGCACGTCGGCGCGCTTGCCATGTCGGAGCCCGGCTCGGGCTCGGACGTCGTCTCGATGCAGCTGCGAGCCGAGCGGCACGGCGACTCCTGGGTGCTGAACGGCCGCAAGATGTGGATCACCAACGGTCCGGATGCCGACGTCGTCATGGTGTACGCCAAGACCGACCCGGCGGCCGGCTCGCGCGGCATCAGCGCCTTCATCGTCGAGCGCGGCACCCGCGGCTTCAGCAGCGCGCAGAAGCTCGACAAGCTCGGCATGCGCGGCTCCAGCACCTCGGAGCTGGTGTTCGATGATTGCCGCATTCCCGCCGCCAACATGGTCGGCGCCGAGAACGCCGGCGTGCGCGTCCTCATGAGCGGACTCGATTACGAGCGCGTGGTGCTCGCCGGCGGCTCGCTCGGCCTGCACGCCGCCGCGCTCGATGTGGTGCTGCCCTACGTTCGTGAGCGCAAGCAGTTCGGCCAGCCCATCGGCACCTTCGAGCTCATGCAGGGCAAGATCGCCGACATGTACGCCTCGCTGAACGCCGCGCGCGCCTACGTCTACGCGGTGGCGCGCGCCTGCGATGCGCGCACCGTGCGGCGCCGCGACGCGGCGAGCTGCATCCTGTTCGCCGCCGAGCGCGCCACCCAGGCCGGCCTGGATGCCATCCAGGCCCTGGGCGGCAACGGCTATATCAACGACTACGCGGCCGGCAGGCTGCTGCGCGATGCCAAGCTCTATGAGATCGGCGCCGGCACCCAGGAGATCCGCCGCATGCTGATCGGCCGCGAGCTGTTCGAGGCGGCGGCGTGAGCGTCGAGTTCGCACCGCTGCTCATCGAGCCCGCCTACCGCAAGGTCGCGGCGAGGATCGGCGAGCGCATCCTCGCGCGCACGCTGGTCGAGGGCGAACGGCTGCCGTCCGAGACCGAGCTGGCGCGGCAGTTCGGCGTGAACCGCTCGACCGTGCGCGAGGCGCTGCGCGAGCTCGAGAGCCGCGGGCTGGTGCAGCGCCGGCCCGGCTCGAAGCTCATGTCCGTGAGCCGCCCGCACCACGAGGCGGTCGCCGCCGGCGTCAGCCATGCGCTGCTGCTGCACGACGTCACGGTGCGCAACGTGTGGGAGGCGCTGACGATCCTCGAGCCGCCGCTGGCCGAGACGGCGGCGCGCAAGCGCACGGCCGCCGACCTCGAGTGCCTCACGGCGGCCGCGGACGCCTTCGACGCACAGCGCGCCCATGCCGCCCGGGCGGTGCACTGTACCGCCGAGTTCTTCCGCTGCATCGGCCGCGCCACTCATAACCCGGTGCTGGGACTCGCGCAGGAGCCGCTGCTGCAGCTGCTCGAGCCGTCGCTCGGCGTCATGATCGACAAGGTGCCGCAGGCACGCGCGCGCATCGCCGCCGCCCAGCGGCGCCTCACCGAGGCGCTCGAGGCACGCGAGCCCCAGGCGGCGCATGAGTGGATGGCGCGGCACATCCGCGACTTCAGGAAAGGCTACGAGCTGGCCGGGATCGACCTCGAGCTGCGGGTCACCGCGCCCTGACGGCCGCCGGGGCGGGTGCGCGCGGCATGTGACGCATTTCACGCCCTTGCCAGCTGCGGAAACCTTCACACTGGCGCAGCCTTGCAACGGGTATGCTGCGCCCCGACTTTGGCGACAACACCCTCCTCGGCCCTAAGGAGTCGTCCGATGCTCGGGTTACTGGTCGTGCTGTTCCTGTTCATCGCCGTGATCGGCTATCTGCTCGGCGCCTACAACGGCCTGGTGCAGGTGCGCGCCGCGGTGAAGCTCGCCTGGTCCAACATCGACGTGCTGCTGGTGCAGCGCCACGACGAGCTGCCGAAGCTCGTCGAGGTCTGCAAGCAGTACATGCAGTACGAGCCGGGCGCGCTGGAGCGCGTCATGCGCGCCCGCGCCGGCGTCGACGCCGCACGCAGCTCCGGCAATGTGGCCTCCCTCGGCCCCGCGGAGCGTGAGCTGCGCACCGGGTTGTCGGGACTGTATGCGGTCGCGGAGAACTACCCCGAGCTCAAGGCGAACGAGGCCTTCCGCCACCTGCAGGACCGCATCAGCGGCCTCGAGACCGCGATCGCGGACCGACGCGAGGTGTACAACGACGCCGTCAACACCAACAACGTGCGCATCGCCTCGTTCCCGGGCGTACTGGTCGCCGGGCTCGGCAACTTCCCCGAGGCCCAGCTGCTGCACTTCCAGACGGACGAGAAGGCCGACGTCGACCTGAAGGCCGCCTTCTCGCGCTGAGCGGCGCATACACGCGCCGCCGCTCGCGCGAGCCCTGAGCCGCCCGACATGGTGAGCCACGTGCAGAACCCGGCGGTGATCGCTGCCATCGCCGGCGCCGGGGCGCTGCTGTGCCTGTACGGCTTCTTCCGCCGCCTGCGCCGCGACCGGCTGCTCGCCGACACGCCGCTGGTCCACATCCGCTCCGCCGCCCAGGGCTATGTGAAGGTGGCCGGGCGCGCCCGGCCGGCCACTGCGGCGCCGACGCTGGCGCCGTTGAGCGGACGGCCGTGCGTGTGGTGGGACTTCAAGGTGGCCGAGCAGCATCGCGACTCCCGCAACCGCGTGGAGTGGCAGACGGTCGAGAGCGCCACCAGCGTGGAGCTCTTCGTCCTCGCCGACGACGACGCCTCGTGCCTGGTGGGGCCGGTGAAGGCCGAGGTCACTCCCTCGCGAGCCGACACCTGGTACGGCAACGGCTCACGGCCGCTGGCAGGGCCGCCGCCGGTGAACACCGCGCTGCTCATGGGCCCCTACCGCTACAGCGAGCGGCTGCTCGACGTCGGCACCCAGGTCTGCGTCGTGGGCGAGCTGCGCTCGCATTCCGAGACCGGGGATCTCGCCGCCGCCACCGCAGCCAGACTGCACGAGTGGAAGCAGGATCAGCAGAGCCTGCTGCGGCGCTTCGATGCCGATCATGACGGCCAGCTGAGCGCTGCGGAGTGGGAGGCCGCGCGCCAGGCGGCGGCCCGCGAATGCGAGGCGCAGAAGCTGCAATCCAACATCGAACGCGTCAGCGTCGTCTCCGAGCCCGCCGACGGCCGGCCGTTCCTCATCTCCCCGCTCGGCCCCGAGCGCATGGAGAGGCGCGAGCAGCGCATGGCATGGCTGTACTTCGCGCTCGGCCTGTTGTGCGTGTGGGTGTGCGCCTGGGCGCTGCGGCAGGCGGCCGTGGCCGGAGCGCTCTAGAGAATCCGCAGCCGCTCATAACTCGCGCTTCTGAGGCCATGAGTATAAATACGCAGAGCGCACGCGCAGCAGCCAGCTAACATGTCCGCCGCGAACCAACACCCGGAGGAGAATCTTGGCAGCGGCAATCGGCAGCGAGCGCGTGCTCGCCGTGCATCACTGGACCGATACCCAATTCTCCTTCACCACCACGCGTGACCGCGGGCTGCGCTTCGAGAACGGCCAGTTCGTCATGGTGGGGCTGCCCATCGAGGGCCGCCCGCTGCTGCGCGCCTACAGCATCGCCAGCCCCAACTACGAGGACCACCTCGACTTTCTCAGCATCAAGGTGCCGGACGGGCCGCTCACCTCGAAGCTGCAGCACGTGCGCCCCGGCGACATCGTGCTGGTGAGCCGCAAGCCCACCGGCACGCTGGTGCTGCAGGACCTGAATCCGGGCAGGCGGCTCTACCTGCTCAGCACCGGCACGGGGGCCGCGCCGTTTCTCAGCCTGATCAGCGACCCGGAAATCTACGAGCGCTTCGAGGTCGTGGTGCTGGTCCACGGGGTGCGCTGGGCGCGCGAGACCGACGTCGTGCGAAATCGCATCGAGAGGCTCAAGAGCCACGAGCTGCTCGGGCCGCAGGTGCGCGCGCAGCTGCGCTACTACCCCACCGTCACGCGCGAGCCCTACGTGCATCGCGGCCGTCTCACCATGCTCATCGAGTCCGGCCGGCTGACGCGCGACCTCGATCTGCCGCCGCTCGACCCGGCGACGGACCGCTTCATGGTGTGCGGCAGTGCCGCCATGCTCAGCGATACCGCGAAGCTCCTCGATGCGCGCGGCTTCCACATCTCGCCGCGCAGCGGCGAGCCCGGCGATTACGTCATCGAGCGCGCCTTCGTCAGCCGCTAATGTCCACCCTCGACCAGTAGCCCGGCATCCGCGAGCGCCTGCGCCAGCGCCGCCTCGATGCGCGTCGCCTCCAAGCGCGCCAGGCGCTGCAGGTGCAGCGTCGGGCCCGTGAGCACCTCGAGACCGCGCTTGAGCACGCTGCCGGCGGCGTGTATTCCGGCCTTGTGCTGATCGAAACGCTCGGCGGGCGCGTAGCGGCTCATGCCCACGTAGATTCCGTACGGCCCCCGCCTGCGGTCGGCGAAGTCGAGCAGCACCAGGTAGATGTTGCTGCGTCCGCGACGGCCGGGACGAAAGCCGAGAGCCGCTTCGTAGGCGGCCGGCAGCCAGTCGACGTAGCGCATCGGCAGCCACTCGGGCACCGAAGCGGCCGCGCGCCGCCACAAGGCCTCGAGCGCCGCCTCGATCCGCGCGGCGAACTCCCCGCGCATCCATAGCTCGTGAATGCAGTGCGCGCCCATGAGGCCGTCCCGCGAGCGCAGTGCCGCCTCGAGCAGCGCCGCGACCTCGGCCGCCGGCGCCGCTGCCAGCGGACGCGCCGCCGGAGGAAGCCGGGCGTCGAAGGCGCGCGCGCTGCGGCTCACGGCGGCGCGGACTGACTGGCGCGCTCGTTGACGCGGGCGGCGATCAGCCACACGAGACCGCCGACCGCGATCGCGGCCGGCACGATGAGCACCGCCTGCCCGAGTGAGCTGGCATCCGAGACACGTCCGATGATCACCGGCGAAGGCACATCGCCCAGCAGGTGAATGGCGAACATGCTCAGCGCGACCGCCGAGGCCCGTTCGAGCGGTGCGGCGATGTTGACGATCGCGGCATTGATCGGTCCGGTCGACATGAACAGCAGCAGCTCGGCCAGGATGATCGCCGGGTAGTACACCGCCGGCGCCGGCGCGGTGAGCGCGAGCAACGCGGGCGGCACCGCCAGCAAGGTGGTGACGCCGGAGAACCACAGATAGGCCTGGCGCGAGTAACGCAGCAGGTGGTCGCCGAGCCAGCCCCCGGCGAAGGTGCCGATGAAGCCGGTCACGATCACGATCTCACCGAAGCCGGTGGTGGCCTTGTCGAGCGGTACGTGCCGCACCCGCTCGAGGAAGGACGGCATCCAGAAGGCGAGTCCGCCGAGCGCAAAGGTGTAAGCCGCGTAGCCCAGCACCACCACCATGAACGGCCAGCGGCGCAGGAGCCCCAGGTAGAGGCCGAGCGGACCCGGGCTGCGGACCGGCTGCGGGCCGGCTGCGACGGCCAGGTCCTGCGCGCCGCGCGGCGGATCGGGCAGACGCAGTACGGCGAGCGCCAACAGCAGTCCCGGCACGCCGCCGACGAAGAACGCGGCGCGCCAGCCGAAGTGCGCACTCACCTGCCCGCCGACGATGTAGCCGAGCGCGGTGCCTACGTAAATCGCCATGTTGAGCACCGCCAGTACGCGGCCGCGCCGCTCGCGGGGGAAGCAGTCGGCCAGCAGCGCGGGCGCGATCGCCACGTAGGCGGCCTCGCCGATGCCCACGACGGCGCGCCCCGCGAGCAGCTGCGGGTAATTCCCCGCGAATCCCGAGAGAAAAGTGGCGAGACTCCACACGAATACCCCGATCGCCATCGGTCGGGTGCGCGAGCCGAGGTCGCCCCACGAGCCGAAGGCCGGGGCGGCGACCATGTACACCAGCAGGAACGCCGGCATGAGCCAGCCGAGCTGCGTGTCGCTGAGCGCCAGAGCGCTCTTCAAACCGGGCGCGATCGCCGCGACCACGTAACGATCGAGATAGTTGAGCAGGTTGATGGCGGTCAGTACGCCGAGCGCCCACAGCGCTGCCTGCCGGGTGGGAACCGTGGTGCTCAATGTGAAGCTCGCCGGTAGTCGGGTCCGCGGCGAACTCTAGCGCATCAGGCCGGCGCGAGCTTCAGCCGCTCGAGATACTGGCGCACCGGATCGCGGAAGCCTTCGCTGCTGGTGACCGTGGTGCCGCCGGCGCACACCAGGATGAAGTCGCCGCGCGGCGTGCGGCTGACTTCCCTGACGTGGCTCATGTTCACCAGGCACGAGCGGCTGATGCGCAGCATGGGCTGCGCCTGGAAGGAACGCTCCGCCTGGCTGAGCGTGCTGCGCGCGTGGAACACCTCGCGGCCGATGGTGAGGCGCACGTAGTTGCGGTCGGCTTCGACCACCTCGACCTGCGCCACGTCCAGCATGTGCATGCGGCTGCCGGCCTCGGCCAGCACGCGCGGCTGCGCATCGCGGGCGCGCGCGCCGCGCTCGAGCTGCTCGAGCAGCGACTCGAGCGAGTACTGCCGGTCGGCGCTGCTCTGCTCGCGCCGGCGGCGCACCCGCGCCGCGGTGGCGCGGAAGCGCGCGTCGTCGAAAGGCTTGAGCAGATAGTCGACCGCGCTCACCTCGAAGGCCTCGAGCGCATAGTGATCGTAGGCGGTCACGAACACGATCAGCGGCAGCGTCTCCGGGTCGAGCGCGCGCGCCAGCGCCATTCCGGTCATCGAATCCATCTGGATGTCGAGGAACAGCACCTGCGGCGGGCGGGCGCGGATCGCCTCGAGCGCCGCGCGGCTGTCGCCGAATTCCCCGACGACGTTGAAGTCGCCCTCGCGCTCGCAGCACTCGCGCACCGTGCGCCGCGCCGCCGGCTCGTCGTCGACGATGATGACCTCCATCACTGATCGCCATCCGGCGGTGTGCGCGGCGCCGCCTCCGGCCCGTCGCGCAGCAGCGGCATGTGGATCTCCGCCACCCACTGATGATCATCGCCGGGGCCGGCGGTGAAGCTGGCGCGCTCGCCGAACTGCACCGCGAGCCGCTCGCGCACGTTGGCGAGGCCGATCCCCGGCCCGTGCAGGCCGTGCCAGCCGGGCGCGAGGTTGTTGAGAACCCGCAGCACCAGCGTCTCGCCCACGACGCTCGCCTCCACCCGCACGCTGACCGGACCCTCGTGGCCGGCGAGCCCGTGCACTACCGCGTTCTCCACCAGCGGCTGCAGGATCAGGCTCGGCACCCAGGCGAGCGGCGCGGCATCGCGTGCCGGCACTGCCACGCTCAGTCGGTCGGCGAAGCGCCGCTGCTGCAGCTGCAGATACAGCTGCACGAACTGCAGCTCATCGCCGAGGCGCGAGAACTCCTGCTCGCCCGCCGTCAGCAGCCGGCGCAGCAGATCGCCGAGCTGCACCACCATCGCCTGCGCCGCGGGCGGATCCCAGGCGATCTGGCCGCGGATGGTGTGCAGCAGGTTGAAGAGCGTGTGCGGCGAGAGCTGCATGCGCAGGGCCGCGAGGTGTGCTGCGGCGAGCGCGCGCTCGAGCGCTGACGAGCGCAGCTGCGAGTCGCGCAGGCGCTGATAGAAGCCGAAGCTGGTGATGAGCGCCAGACCGAACCCGTAGGTCACGAGGAAGCTGGTGGCGCTCGCGATCCAGGTCGGAACCGCGGGACCGGCGAAGAACTCGGCCCAGTTCTCGTAGCTCTTGCCGGTCGGATGCGTGACGCCCAGGGTGCCGTGCCACTCACCCATGACCATCTCGCCGAGCACCAGCGCCGGCGCCGCCAGCACCGCGAAGCCGAGCGCGCACGAGAGCTGGATGGGGAGCGTGCGCCACAGCGGCCGCCAGCCGATGTGCAGCGACGTCCAGGCGCACAGGATGAAGAGTGGATAGAGGATCAGGTGCTGGATCAGGCGCGCGTCCCAGGGCGCGAAGAAGTCGGTGACGCTGAACTGCTTCAGGCTCTCGCCCATCGTGTTGGCGTACATGACGTTCGAGAGCGCGACGTAGATCCAGAACCCGGTGAGCACCGCCAGCTGCGGCCAGAAGTTGCGGCGCGCACGCGCGGCGCGGCGCTCGCCCGCGGTATCCCCGCTGCGCGCGACGCCGAGGAATTCCGGAGTGATTCGTTCGAGTGGTGAGACGCTCATTCGCGGGAGCATAGCCTACGCCCAACGCCGGCAAAGTGCCGCTTGCCAGCGCGCTGGGACGGTTGCGTCGATCTGCGGGACGAATCCGCGTGGCGGGCCGCGCACTGCACAGCGCGCGCGGCAGCGCCAACAGAGCGATGGCGCGCTCCCGGTACGAGCTCGTCGTCCTGCGGGACAGGCGCGTCGCGCATGTCTTTAAACGAAATGGGCTACTTGCGAATCTGATCATCAGCGTCGCGAAGGTCGTGACGCGCTCGAAGGACCCGGAACCTTATGTCTTCACAGGAGAAGCCCATGACCTCTGCAACGCTCAATACCGGCGGGCGACTGCGCGCCGCCATGGCCTTTACGGTTCTCGCGGCTTGCACCGCCATCGGCGCCGTCGGCAGCGCACGTGCCGCCGGTGCCGAACCCCCGGCGCTCAAGGTCCGTTATTCGGATCTCAATCTCTCGACCGAGCAGGGATCGCTCGCTCTCTACGGGCGCATCGTGGAGGCGGCGCGCCAGGTGTGCGTGATCGACGACATCCGCGATCTGCGCATCGTCGCCGCAGCCAAGGCCTGCCGCGAGCAGGCGATCGCGCAGGCCGTACGCGACGTCAACAGCCCGATGCTGGCCTCGGTCTACGCCGAGCGCCTGCGGCACGGCTAAAGGACGCGCCCAGCAGGATCATGGCGCTGACAGGGATCGTGCACTCGCGCGGGTGACCCCCGGAATGGGTTGCCCGCGCGAGGGGGCTCAGAGCCGCGCCCGCACGAACAGCATGTAGGAGGTCGGCCGGTAACCGTAGGCCGGATTGAGGGACGCGGGATAGCTGTAGGTGCTGGCGAGCCCGCCGACGCCGAGCGTCAGCGCCTGAACGCGAGCGAAGTCGAAGATATAGCCGAGCGAGAGCTTG
>DASPOP010000048.1:0-2990 GCA_035625955.1 Steroidobacteraceae bacterium
AGGAGGTGCGCTCATGAAACGCTTAGGTCTGCTGCTCGCCGGCGCCCTCGCGCTCACGAGCTGCGCACCGCCCGCGGCGCGCAACACCGGCGTCTATCTGCTCGTCGATACCTCCGGATCCTACAACCGGCAGATGTCCAAGGCGGAGCAGATCACGCTCTATACGCTCACGCACCTGCAGTCCTCGGACTCGATCGCAGTGGCGCGCATCGACACCGGCAGCTTCACCGAGAAGGACATCATCGCCAAGGCGACCTTCGACGATCGGCCGAGCACCGCCAACGCGCAGAAGCGCGCGTTCGCCAGCCGCGTCGAGAAATTCATCGATCAGTCGCCGCCTGCGCCCTACACCGACATCACCGGCGGCCTGCTGCAGGCGATCGAGTACCTGAACGAGAAGCACCCGGCGCACAAGGAGATCCTGATCCTCTCGGACATGAAGGAGGAGCTCGCCAAGGGCTACGTGCGCGACATCCCGCTCGACTTCAAGGGCTTCGATGTCGTCGCGCTCAACGTAACCAAGCTGCGCAGCGACAACTTCGATCCCCGCCTCTACCTCGGCCGCCTCGATGAG
Organism: Steroidobacteraceae bacterium; assembly: GCA_035625955.1. Taxonomy (GTDB): domain Bacteria; phylum Pseudomonadota; class Gammaproteobacteria; order Steroidobacterales; family Steroidobacteraceae; genus 13-2-20CM-66-19. The sequence goes on from DASPOP010000048.1 coordinate 575, forward strand.
TGGCGCGCGCGGGTCGAGAAAGGCGGCGGGCACTGGCGGGTGATCAACGACCTCGACCACCTGGACGGGCTGCTCTAGCCCTTAAAGGAATCTCTGCAGCCAGTCGACCCAGCGTTGATAGACGTCCATCTGCCGCACGGGGTCGCCGGGGAAATGTCCCCCCGCCGGGATCGCATAGAACTCGGTCGTCACGTGATTGTCCCTGAGCGCCCGGTACAGCCCGTATGACTGGGTGATGGGAACGCGAAAGTCCCCCGTGTTGCACATGATCAGCGTCGGCGCCCTGATCCTGGTCATCGCGCTCGAGGGCGACTGGCGGCGGTTGATCGCCATGCCGTCGCCGACGTAGGGCGAGGCGCCGGTGGCCTCGGACTGTGTGACGTTGCCGTCGGACAAATCGTACATCTCCACCCAGTCGGTGACGGCGGCCCCCGCGACGGCGGCTTTCCACACCGGATAGTGCCCGGCGAGCCAGGTGGTCATGAACCCGCCGTAGGACCAGCCACTCACCGCCATGCGGCTCGGATCGATGAGGCCGCGGCTCTTGAGATACTCCACCCCCGACATCACGTCCTCGCCCGGCCCCTGGCCGGCATCCCGGTAGATCGAGGCGTAGAACGCGTCGCCACTGTTGTCGCTGCCCCGGTAGTTCGGCTCGAACGCGAACCAGTCATGGGCGGCCACGAGCTGCGGCAGGAGACTGAAGCGCTCGCGTGAGGCGGAGTTCGGTCCACCGTGCACGACCAGCACGAGCGGGTAACGGCGTCCCTGGCTGTAGCCGGCGGGATAGGTCAGCACGCCGTCGAGCGTCCGCCCGCCAGGCCCTTTCCAGCTGACGGTCTCGCTGCGCGCCAGCGCGAGGTCCGCCAGCCCGGCGTTCTCGTGAGTGAGCGCCTTCGGCACGCCACCGCCCGGCGCCACCAGGTACAGCTCGTAGGGATCGGTCTTGGTCTGCCCGACGAACACGATCTCGCCGTGCGCGCCGACATCGGTGTCGAGCCAGTAGCCGTTGGTCGGCATGACGCCGGCGAGCGGGATGCGCGTGGCGGATGCATCGACACCGAGGCGCCACAAGCCCACCGTCGTGCCGGTATTGCCGCCGACGATGAGCGACTTGCCGTCGGGCGCCCACCAGCTGCCGTAGACGTTCACCTCGAGATGCGCGCTGAGATCGTGGCCGGCGCCGCCGGCGAACGGGGCGAGCCATACGTCCTGAAACTCCCAGGCGTGCGCGTTGCGGTTGCGCCAGTAGGCGACGCTCGCGCCGTCCGGCGACAGCTTCGGATACCCCTCGAGGGTCGTGTCGCCGGTGAGCGCGCGTATCGCTCCGCTCGCGACGTCCAGCACCTCGACGCGCGCGCGCAGCTGGTCGCCCGTCGAGGGCGACTCCTGGCGCACGAGCACGATGCTCTTGCCGTCCTTCGACCACGCGATCGGCGAGACCGGCGGACCCGGGGGCAGGCTCGAGGGCAGCGACCAGCTGCCGCTCGTGAGCCGCCGGGCCTCGCCGCCCTGCGCCGGCACCAGCCACAAGTGCGTCGGCCGCACCGCTTCCGAGATCGTGAAGTCATCGTTGCCGACCCTGAATGCGGTGCGGTACTTGTCCTCGCCCTTGAGCTCAGGTCTGGGATCGAGGATCGCGTATGCGAGGCTCGCGCCGTCAGGGCTCCAGGCGAACTGCGAGACGCCGTCCTTGCCCTTGGTGAGCTGCAGCGCCTCGCCGCCGCTCATCGGCAGAACGAACAGCTGCCCGTTCTTGTCGGCGTCGGGAGCCACGAATCCGATACGGTCGCCGGCCGGCGACCAGCGCGGCGAGCCGGCATGAAGACGCCCGCGGGTCAGCGGCCGGAGCTCACCCGTCCCGAGATCGACGAGCACGATCTCGGAGCGAAACTCATCGCTCTCGAGGTCAGCGCGCGTCTCGACCGCCGCCACCGTCTTGCCGTCGGGCGAGAGTTGCGGATCCGAGAGGCGCACCTGGCGCACGAGATCGCGCACGGTGGGCGCCTGCGCCGCCAGCGCGGCGGTCGCGCAGGCCCACAGCGCGGCGGCAGCCACCGCCGCCGGCATGCTCGGCTTCATGGGGACCCCTTGGAGTTGTTCGTGGCCGCACTATAGCCCAGCCGCCGGGGGAACGCCGCCCGCGCAGCCGACGCAAAGCTGTAACTGGCGTGCCATTTCCTTGACGCATGCGCGGCCCATTGTGGCCGGCGGCGTACGCCGGCACCCGGCCGCGCGCCCCACAGCAAGGGAGAACAGCAATGCAACGACCGAAAATCATCGGCGCGGGCATCCTGCTCGCGCTGGCGCTGGCCGTCGCGCCGGCGCTCGCCGATCCGCACCATCCGGGCTGCCGCCTCGATGGGCCCACGGGCCACCTCAGGCACATCGTCTACATCCAGTTCGACAACGTGCA
>DASPOP010000049.1:0-6938 GCA_035625955.1 Steroidobacteraceae bacterium
ACCGCGACGGTCGCGGTGATGCTGCGCGTGCTTCCCGCTCCCAAGGCGCTGCTCGTCTGCCACGACGCGGCGCTGCGCGCGCACCTGATGCGCCGCATCGCACCGGACGTCTTCGAGGTCGAGTCCCTGGCCTCGGACGAGGAAGCGCTGCGGCAGTTCGCGGCCGAATATCGCCCGGTCGTGATGACGGACAGCCTCGAGCTCATCCGTCAGCTGCGCGCGCGCAAGACGGCACGCAACCCATTCGTGCTGTACATCGCCGAGCTCGACGAGGGAACGGAGCGCGAGGCCGGACTCCACGCCGGCGCCGACGAGTGCGTCGGGCGGCGCGCACCCGAGCGTGAGATCGACGCGCGTATCGCCGCCGCCCGCCGCATCGCCGAGCTCGAATCGGTGCTGCGAATCACGCTCGAGGAAAACCGCAAGCTCTCGGCGACCGACGACCTGACGCGCGTGGCGAGCCGGCGCTTTTTCGGCAAGCACTTTCCGCGCGAAGTCGAGCGCGCGGCGCGCTACCAGCGCGCCCTGTCGCTGATCCTCTGCGACATCGACTTCTTCAAGAACATCAACGACACCATGGGGCACGCCTGCGGCGACGACATCCTGCGGCAATTCGGCTCCCGGCTGCAGGAGGCTCTGCGCCGTGGGGTCGACTGGGTGGCGCGCATCGGCGGGGAGGAATTCGCCGTGGTTCTGCCCGAGACCGCCTACGAGCCGGCCCTCGAGGTCGCACGCAAGCTGCGCGCCGCGGTCGCCGGCAAGCCCTTCCCGCACGAAGGCAAGGACGTCGGAGTCACCGCCAGCTTCGGACTGTGCGGACTCGACTGCGTACCGGCCGGAGAGCGCGAGCTCGCCGGACGCACCCTGAAGATCGCCGACGCGGCGCTCTATCGCAGCAAGCAGGCCGGGCGCAATCGCGTCACCGCGACGCGCTACAACGGGCCGAGCGCCTGAGAGCTGGCGAAAACTCACTCACCGCGACGCAAGCCCTTGCCGCCGTTCGTCGTTTGACGTTCCGGGCGCGCTCTGTCCACATGGTTATGCACAAATTCTGTGGATAACTGTCGAGGCTGGAAACGATCCGGCGATTGTGTGAGACTGGCCGCCCTTCGCGCTTCGCAGGCAGCAAGATGAAGAAAAGCGGCAGCGAACCGGCCAACCTTCCCGCTGAACCCCTGGAGAGAGCCCGACTGCAGGCCGAGGTGGCGAAGCAGCGGGTACGCATCGCGAAAGACGAACTGAAGCGCGCGCGCAAGCGGCTGAAGGAAGCCAAGCGCGAGGCGAAGCGCGCCCGCAAGCAGTCCGCTGCCGCGCGCAAGGCCTGGAAGCGTGCGCGCCGGGAGCAGAAGGACGCGGCACCGGCGAAATCGGCGAAGGCGACCAGGACCAAGCCTGCGAAAGCGAAGCGCGCCACGTCGCGGCATGCCGCTGCCCGGCGCCCCGCACCCGCGCGTGCTTCCTCCAAGGTGAGAGCCCGCCGCGCACGCCGCCCGAGGCACGCGGCGCGCGTCCGCACGCGGCGACCACAGGGTGCTAAGCGCGCGCCCGTGGTGGCGGCACTCATCTCGCCGGTCAAGCGTCCGCTGCGTGTGCGCGTCCCGGTCGCCGCGGTGATCCCCGCGGGGACGTCCGTACCTGAAGTCGCGGCTGAGCCGCCCGCATCGGTAACCGAACCTGCCGACGTCGGCACGCCCACCGCGGAACGGGCGGCCTGAGCTCATGCCGGACCCTCAGTCCGCTTCGGAGATGGCCGCCGCGCCGCGCGCGGCGCCTTCGAGCTCGCGCATGGTCGCGAGCTACCTCACCGATGTGGAGACACTGCTCGAGGCGCAGCGCTGGGACGCGGCCCTCTGCGAGGCTTACGATCTGCCGCGGATTGCGGTCGCGCTGACCGATCCGACGCTGCAGAGCTCGGGTGAGCAGCAGAAGAGCTGGTGCGAGCAGTGGATCCGGCCCCCCGACGAGGAGGACGCGTCCGACGCCCTCGATTACCAGCGCGTCTGTCGTACCGTCTGTGAGCACATCGAGCACGAGGATGCCGCCGAGCCGAAATCGATTCCGGCCCGCGCTCTGCGGCGGCTGCGCTTGCGCCGCCACGTGCGTACCGCGCCCCGGGGTTTCTCTCACGAGTCCCGCCCGCCCGGCGATCCGGAGGCGAGCGAGAGGGCGCAGATCTGCGCCGCGCTCGTCGACGCTGCGCGCCGCTGGTATGCGCGCAGCGCCTGTCACAACTCCATCGTGCAGGCGAATCTCGCCCGGCTCGCCGTTCTGCGCTGAAGCGGCGCGTTGACGCGCCCTGCACCGGCCGGTCACGTATCAAACGTGCGCCGTCCGCTGCCTGAATAGCCGTTCAACGTCTTGCGCGCGGACGGATCATCGGTTTCCCGACCGGCATTTTTCCCTGTCGTTCACTGTTTTTTCTGGGCTTTTTCAGCAGATGGAGTGTCCTTGCTTCCGGTTGGGGCTTGGCGGAAGATAAGTGACAAGGGGAGGAGCCTAGGCGATTGAGTGAACGTTCAATGACGCACTCAAACGGGTCTCAGCGCGCGCCTGGGGTGGAGCGCGGCGCACGTCCGCCGCTGCGCGTCGGTGTCATTCTCGCGCACCATTTCACTCTGTCGGCATTCGCAGTCTTCATCGACCACCTGCGGCTCGCCGCCGACGAGGGCGACCGCAGCCGCCCGCTGCACGTGCAGTGGTCGATCATGGCGAGCCGGCCCGAGTCGGTGCCGGCGAGCTGCGGTGTCTCGCTCGAGCCGACCAGCGGCTTCGTGCCCCCCGACTCTCTCGATTATGTCGTGGTGATCGGCGGCATCCTGCACGCCGGTCCGCAGGTGGACGAGGCGACCATGCGCTACCTGCGCGAGGTCGGCTCGACCAACGTGCCGCTCATCGGCATCTGCACCGGCAGTTTCGTGTTGTGCCGCGCGGGATTGATGAAAGGGCGCCGCTCCTGCGTCAGCTGGTACCACTACCAGGACTTTCTCGAGGCGTTTCCCACCCACGAAGTGATCGCCGACCGGCTGTTTCTGGTCGACGGCCTGCGTATCACCTGCGCCGGCGGCGCAGGCGCGGCCGCGCTCGCCACGTTCCTCATCGAGCAGCATCTGGGCCGCGCGCTCGCGCAGAAGGCCAGCCAGGTGCTGCTGTTCGACCGTCCACGCCTGGGCAGCGAAGCGCAGCCCCATCCACCGATGTCGGAGGTGGTGACCGAGCCGCGCGTGCGCCGGGCGCTGCTGCTCATGGAGCAGAATCTGGCGCGTCCCATTGCGATCGCCGCCGTCGCCGCGGAGCTGGGGCTCTCGGCCCGGCAGCTCGAGCGCCTGTGCCGGCAGCACGTCGGCATGGGACCCGCTTCGCTCTACCGTCAGCTGCGCATGCGCTACGCCAACTGGCTCATCGAGAATACCGACCGCTCGGTCACCGACATCGCCAACGAGGCGGGGTTCGCCGACTGCGCCCATTTCTCGCGCCAGTTCAAGGATACCTACGGCCTGTCGCCTTCGACCCGGCGTCTGCAGCCGCAGCGTTCCCCGAATGGCGATGCCGCGCGCGCCCGGGTATTCGAATAGCGCGTACGTGACAAAGGCTTGACGCACCCGTTCAATCGCAGGTGCGTCGGGCCGGGCTTTAATCGAGCTTGCCTGTGCCCGTCGATAGGGGAATCGATCATGCATAAGAAGCACCCTGCCCTCGCCCGCACCCACCGCTCGCCGATCTCCTGCGCCGTCGCGGCCATCATCGGCGGCGCATCGCTCGCAGCGCACGCGCAGGTGCAACCCGCGGGCGGCACCGGCGCCCAGGCCAGTGAAGCAGCCAACGAGGCTCTGGCCGAGATCACCGTCACGGCCCAGCGGCGTAATGAGCGCATGCAGGATGTGCCGATCGCGATGCAGGCCCTGACGGCCGAGGCCCTGCAACAGCTCCACGTCACGACCTTCGATGATTACCTGAAGCTTCTGCCCAACGTGAGCTCCGCCAGCAACGGGCCAGGCCAGAACGAGGTCTTCATGCGCGGCCTGAGCGCAGGCTCGCAAGCCAGTCAGGGCAGCGGCTCGACAGGCCTGTGGCCTAACGTTGCCATCTATCTGGACAACCAATCGGGCCAGCTGCCGAATCGCAACCTCGACATCTACGCGGTCGACCTGAATCGCATCGAGGTGCTGGAGGGTCCGCAGGGCACGCTGTTCGGCGCCGGCGCGCAGGCGGGGGTCATCCGCTACATCACCAATCAACCGAAGCTCGATGCCACCGAAGCGAACGTCACCGCCAGCTACGGTGTGACTGCCCACGGCGATCCGAACACCGCCGTCAACGCCGTGCTTAACCTGCCGTTGATCGCGAGCACCATGGCGGGGCGCGTGGTCGTCTACAGCGATCATCGCGGCGGCTATATCGACAACGTGGCGGCGACCTTCACGCGCAAGAACACCGATATCGGCATCGGCTTTGCCTACTTCCCCGCCGACGCCTTGGGAAATTGTCCGGACGGCCTGCCCAATAACGGCCACTGCGTGCCGCCGGGCAGCCCGGCCATCAACAACTACAGCCTCGCCGAGAACCATTTCAACCCGGTGAGCTACCAGGGCATACGCGCCGAGCTGCTCTACAAGTTCAACGATGACTGGGATCTGCTCATCACGCAGTCCTACCAGGACATGGAGTCGCGCGGCGTCTTCTACCAGCAGCCGTTCGCCTCGGACGGCGCGCCGCTGCAGCCGCTCGAAGTGACTCTCTTCAATCCAGGCTACGACAGGGACAAGTTCGAGAGCACGGCGTGGACGGTCAACGGAAAGTTCGGCGACCTCAAGGCTGTGTATACCGGCGGCTACCTGGTGCGCCACATCGAACAGGTCGGCGATTACACCAACTACGCGCGCGGTGTCTATGCCGACTACTATCAGTGCTACGGGCCGAGTACGGCGTACTATGCCGGCTTTCCCAATCAGGCGCCGCTGCCCTCAACTTGCTACTCGCCGAGCGCCTACTGGCGCTCGCTCGAGCGCAACGAACACTTCCAGAACGAGCTGCGCTTCTCTACGCCGGACGAATGGCGCCTGCGCGGCATCGTCGGCGCCTTTTGGGAGGACAACAAGCTCTTCGACCAGACCACGTGGGCGTACAAGACCATCCCGGCGTGCACCTCGAGCGGCACGCCGGGTGTCGATCCGGGCAATACCGGCTGTCTTTCGAACGTCGGCACGATACCGGGCACTACGGTCCAGAGTCCCGGCGTGCAAGGTGACAACACCTCTTTCTATCAGGATCAGGTTCGTGAAGTTAAGCAGCTCGCCTTCTTCACCTCCTGGGACTACGACCTGATTCCCAAGACTCTGACGCTCACTGCCGGTACGCGCTATTTCCGCTTCGACAACTCCATGAAGGGCAGCGTGCTCTCGAGCTTCGGCTGCTTCCAGCGGGGACTGAACGGTTTTAACGCCACGGGCGCCAACAACGGCTGCTACATCGCCAACTCTCCGAATCCCTACCCGATACCGTCGTTCGGCTCGCTGTACTACAGCTACAACCTCGACTTCGACCATCTCAAGGACACCGAGAGCGGCTACCGGAGCCGTGTGAATCTGACCTGGCACGTCACGCCGGATGCCATGCTGTACTACACGTTCTCACAGGGCTTCCGCCCGGGCGGTTTCAACCAGAACGGCGGTGCGCCGCATGCCTATCTCAATCTGACCCAGCCTGGCGTCCCCGGAACCAACAACTTCGCGCAGTACATCATCCCGAGCTCCTACCACTCCGACGATCTGACGAACAATGAGATCGGCTGGAAGACCGAATTCCTGAACCACCGCGTGCAATGGAACGGAGCCATCTACCGCGAGAACTGGAACAACGTGCAGATCGAGTTCTTCAATCCCGGTGTGGTCGGCAATCTCTTCTACGACACCAACGGGCAGAACTTCGTGATCAAGGGGCTGGAGACGTCGTTGGTGGCGCGGATTATCGACGGTTTGACCGTTCAGGGAGCCGCCGCGTGGAATCATAGCGAGCAGACCAACGCACCCTCGCTGCTCGTGAACAATCCCGCCGCCCCCGGCTTTGGCACGCCGATCACCAACGCCTGCAACCTGTTCCTGTTCGTTTGCTCGGCGGTATCCAACCCATTCGGCACCGTCGGCTCGCCGAGCGCCGATGCGCCGCCGATGCAGTTCAACCTGCACGCGCGCTACCAGTGGAACATTGCCGGGTACGTGCCCTACATTCAGGCAGGCATGAGTCACACCGGACATTCCTTCACCCAGGCGGGCGCAAATCCCAACTACCACCTCGGGGGAACGGTGAGTACCTCAAGAGGCCGGTTCGAGAATCCCGCCTATTCGATCTACGATGCCTCGATGGGCGTCGCCAAGGATGCCTGGTACTTCGCTCTGTCCGCCGAGAACCTCAGCAATTCGAACGCCAGTACTTTCGTCAGCTCTCAGCAGTTCATCACCGCGCAAACGCCGCTGCGGCCGAGGGTGATCACCGGTACCTTCGGTTATCAGTTCTGAGGGCAAGCCCCGCCGCCGAAGGGGCGGCGTAACATAGGGGCGTGTCGGCAGTAGAACTCGAGGTTCGGCGCATCCGCGAGCTCGTGAAGGAACGCGAGCTCGCGCCAGCGCTGTCCGCCACGGAGGCACTGCTCGCCACCGTACCCGAGAATCGTGACGTGCTCTACCTGCGAGCGCGCGCGCAGCGCCTCTCGGGTGCCACCGCAGCGGCGCTTGCCACCCTCGCCGAGCTCGAGCGGCTCCACCCGCGCTTCAGCCGCCTGTACGAGGAGCGCGGCCTGTGCCATGTGGTGCTGAAGGAAGCGCCGCAGGCGATCAGCGCACTGCTCGAGGCGGTACACATCAACCCGGCGCTGCCTGCGAGTTGGAGCATGCTCGAAGGCCTCTATCGGATGACCGGCCAGGCCGCCAACGCCGCCGCGGCGG
>DASPOP010000050.1:0-6835 GCA_035625955.1 Steroidobacteraceae bacterium
GTGAGCTTGCGCGTAGCCTCGAGGGGCATGATCACCGACTCCGAGCTCTACCAGCTCGCAGCCCGTGCGGGCGCAACTCTCCATGCTGCGGGGCGTCGCCTGGCGACCGCCGAATCGTGCACCGCCGGGTGGATCGCGAAGGCGCTCACGGACGTGCCCGGGAGCTCGCAGTGGTTCGAGTGCGGGTACGTGACCTATTCGGACACCGCCAAGATGCGCGACCTCGGCGTCGTCGCGCGCACGCTCGCCGAATTCGGCGCCGTGAGCGAGGCGACCGTGCGTGAGATGGCTGCCGGGGTGCTGCGCCTCTCTAAGGTGAGCGTGGCGCTCGCCGTCACCGGCATCGCCGGCCCCGACGGCGGCACGCCGGCGAAGCCCGTCGGGACGGTCTGGCTGTGCGCCGCCGCCCGCCACGGGCGCGGGACGCAGACCATCGCGGAGCTGCAGCACTTTCCCGGGGATCGGGCCGCGGTGCGCCGTGCGTCCGTGCAGTGCGCGCTCGAGCTCCTGCTGCGGCTCGATCTGCGGACCGGGGCGGCTTGAGCGCAGCGCCGGCCCGGCGGCTGTTCTTCGCCCTGTGGCCGGACGAAGCGCAGCGCGCGGCGCTGGTGCACGCGGCCGCCAGGATCGTGCGGCATTGTGGCGGGCGCCCGGTGCCGGAGGAGAACCTGCACGTCACGCTCATCTTCCTCGGCAGCGTACCCGAGCCGCGTCTCCCGGAATTGAGCGCCCTTGCCCGGCGCACGGCGGCCGCATTTCCCTTGGACGCGGTGCCGATTGCCGTCAGCCTCGAGACTCTCGAGCATTGGGGCAAGGCGCAGGTCCTCACCGTGCTCGAGTGCAGGGAGCAAGCGCCGGCGGCGACACCGGGCGCTGCCACGCTCGCGCGGATCCTTTCCACCGCGACCGCCGCGGCCGGTTTTAGCCCGGATCTCAAGCCCTTCCGCGTGCATGTGACCGTGGCGCGCAAAGTTGCGCGGCCGCCGCGCTCGAGCGCCATGCGGAAAGTGGAGTGGAGCTTCGATGACTTCGCCCTCGTCGAGAGCCGCACGCTGGAGGAGGGTCCTGTATACAGTGTCGTCGAGTCGTATCTACTGGGTGGCGCGGAAAAAATGCGCACATAGACGCCAAACAGAGGCGCGCGCGTGCACCGGGCGGCGAATCTTTATGGGATAATTGCTACCCGAAATGTCGCCAGTCGTGACATCACTTCGGGGAAATCCGCAGATGGAAGAGAACCGCAAGAAGGCGCTCGCCGCCGCGCTGGGCCAGATCGAGAAGCAGTTCGGCAAGGGCTCGGTGATGCGCCTGGGCGACGCCGCTGCGAGCTACGACTTCGAGACGGTCTCGACCGGCTCGCTGGGGCTCGACATCGCGCTCGGCGTCGGCGGTCTGCCGCGCGGGCGGGTCGTCGAGGTCTTCGGCCCCGAGGCCTCGGGCAAGACCACGCTCACCCTGCAGGTCATCGCCGAGGTGCAGCGCGCCGGCGGTACCGCCGCTTTCGTCGACGCCGAGCATGCGCTCGATCCCAGCTACGCCGAGAAACTCGGCGTCAACATCAACGACCTCCTGGTCTCGCAGCCCGACACCGGCGAGCAGGCGCTCGAGATCACCGACATGCTGGTGCGCTCGAACGCGGTCGACATCGTCGTGGTGGACTCAGTGGCGGCCCTCACCCCCAAGGCGGAGATCGAGGGCGAGATGGGCGAAATGCAGGTCGGCCTGCAGGCGCGCCTCATGTCGCAGGCGCTGCGCAAGCTCACCGGCAACATCAAGCGCTCCAACACCATCGTGGTGTTCATCAACCAGATCCGCATGAAGATCGGCGTGATGTTCGGCAATCCCGAGACCACCACCGGCGGCAATGCGCTGAAGTTCTACGCTTCGGTGCGGCTCGACATCCGCCGCATCGGCGCCATCAAGAACGGCGAGGAAGTCACCGGCAACATGACCCGCGTCAAGGTGGTGAAGAACAAGGTGGCGCCGCCGTTCCGCGAGGCGGAGTTCGAGATCATGTACGGCCAGGGCATCTCGCGCGAAGGCGAGATCATCGAGCTCGGCAGCTCGCTCGGCATCATCGAGAAATCCGGCGCCTGGTATGCCTACAAGGGCAACCGCATCGGCCAGGGCAAGGACAACGCGCGCACCTACCTGCAGGCGAACCGCGAGGTAGCGCGCGAGATCGAGGAGCAGGTCCGCGCGCGGCTCCTGCCGCCGCGCCAGCAGCGCAACGGCGAGCAGGCCGCGAACACGGCCTGATCGCCCGCGGCAGGTGCCGCGCTGCTGCGGTGGTCAGTGAACCTGGGGGGTTTGCTGCTGGCGCTGTGCGTTGGAGACGCCCTGCTTGGCCCGGTCCTCTGCGAGCCTCAGCTCCTCGATCGTGCCGCAGTACTTCACCGGTGACAGGCGCGAGCCCAGGGCCGTTTCCTTCTTGCAATAGACCTGCTCGCCGCCGCGGATCTCGGGCCTGTAGCCCTGGGCGACGAAATGTTGCGTCTCTTTGTCGAGTTGCACTTTGGCGGCCGCGGCTTTAGCGGCCTCGGCCTGAGCGGCGGCGGCCTGAGAGGCGGCGGCTGCATCGGGTGCGGCGGCCTGGGCTGGTGTCGCGGGCGTGGATCCGGCAGGAGCGGCGGTCGCGGCGGGTACGGCGGTCGCGGCCTGGGCTTCGATCTGGGGATCCGCGAGGGCGGAGGTCAGTGCGCCGGCGCCGAGGCAGGCCAGCAATCCAACAGCGATACGCATGATGTTCCTGGTGTCCTTATGTGATGTCGCGGATCCGTAGGCGGCCGCAGGCCGCGCACTATACTTCAATCGATGTCCCGCCGCCGAGCATCAAGGTCCGAGCCTCGTTCCGATGCGGATCCCGGGCGGCCCGCAGATTCCGCGGCGGCCCGGGCGGCCGCAGTGGCCCTGCTGGCGCGGCGGGATCTGCCGAGCGGCGAGCTGCGCGAGCGCCTGACCGAGCGGGGATTTGCGCCGCAGGCGACAGCCGCGGCGCTGGCGGCGCTCGCGGGCGAGGGCGCGCTCAACGATGAGCGCTATGCACATAACTATGTCGCCTACCAGGGCGGCCGGGGCCGCGGCCCGATCCGCATCGGCGCGGAGCTGCGCGCGCGCGGCCTGCCGCAGGAGCTCATCGAGACCGCGCTCGAGAGCGGTCCGGACTGGCGGGCGCTGGCCTGCGCGGCGCGGGCGCGCCGCTTCGGTAAGGCCGCACCCGCCAACTGGCGCGAGAAGGCGCGGCAAGCACGTTTTTTGCAGTATCGTGGCTTTTCAGCTGATCATATCCGCGCGGCTACCGGAGCCGATCCCGACACGGACTGAAGGACCTTGGGCAAACCGACCTACATGAGCGCGGCGGACGTGCGCGCTGCATTCCTCGAATTCTTCCGCGGGCACGCCCATGCGATCGTGCCCTCGAGCTCGCTGGTGCCCGCGAACGATCCGACGCTGCTCTTCACCAACGCCGGCATGGTGCAGTTCAAGGACGTGTTCCTCGGGCGCGAGACGCGCGACTACCTGCGCGCCGCGAGCAGCCAGCGCTGCGTGCGCGCCGGCGGCAAGCACAACGACCTCGAGAACGTCGGCTACACGGCCCGCCACCACACGTTCTTCGAGATGCTCGGCAACTTCTCCTTCGGCGACTACTTCAAGCGCCAGGCGATCCGCTTCGCCTGGGACTTTCTCATCTTCAATCTGGGGCTGGATCCCGCGCGGCTCTGGTGCACGGTGTACGAGGACGACGACGAGGCGGCGGATATCTGGCTGAAGGAAGTCGGCGTCAGCCCGCGGCGCTTCGCGCGCCTCGGCGAAGCTTCCAACTTCTGGGCGATGGGCGACACCGGCCCGTGCGGCCCGTGCAGCGAGATCTTCTACGACCACGGCCCGGAGGTCGCGGGCGGCCCCCCCGGCTCGGCGGAGGAGGAGGGCGATCGCTACGTCGAGATCTGGAATCTGGTGTTCATGCAGTACGACCGCGGCGCTGACGGCAAGCTGACGCCGCTGCCGAAGCCCTCGGTCGACACCGGCATGGGACTCGAGCGCATCTCCGCCGTGATGCAGGGCGTGCATTCCAACTACGACATCGACCTCTTCAAGAATCTGATCCGCGCCGCCGGCAAGCTCGCCGGCACCTCGGTGCTCACCTCGAGCTCGCTGCGCGTGATCGCCGACCACATCCGCGCCAGCGCCTTCCTGGTGGTCGACGGCGTGCTGCCCTCCAACGAGGGGCGCGGCTACGTGCTGCGCCGGATCATCCGCCGCGCGATCCGCCACGGCTACAAGCTCGGCGTCCACGAGCCGTTCTTCTACAAGCTGGTGCCGGTGCTGGCCCAGGAAATGGGCGGCGCCTACCCGGAGCTGATCTCGCGCCGCGCGGTCACCGAGCGCGTGCTGCGCCAGGAGGAGGAGCGTTTCGCGGAGACGCTCGCGAACGGCATGGTGCTGCTCGAGAGCGCGATCCGGAACCTGCGCGGCGAGAAGGTGATCGACGGCGAGACGGTGTTCAAGCTGTACGACACCTACGGCTTCCCGGCCGACCTCACGGCGGACGTGGCGCGCGAGCGGGGGCTCACCATCGACAGCGAAGGCTTCGAGGCGGCGATGGAGCAGCAGCGCCGGCGCTCGCAGGAATCGAGCAAGTTCGGCGCCGATCAGAGCGCTGCGGCCAAGGTCGATGCCCAGACCGTCTTCCGCGGCTACGAGGAGCTCAGCAGTACGGGCCAGGTGGCGGCGCTCCTGAAGGGCGGTGCCTCGGTGCAGACGCTCACGGCCGGCGACAAGGGCGAGGTGGTGCTCGACCGTACGCCCTTCTATGCCGAGTCCGGCGGCCAGGTGGGTGATGCAGGGGAGCTGACCGGTTCCGGCGTGCGCTTTGCGGTCGCCGATACCCAGAAGCGCGGCGCCGCGCACGCGCACGCCGGCGAGGTGGTGGAGGGGACGATCCGCATCGGCGACACGCTCGAGGCGCGGGTGGACGCCAGGCGCCGCCAGGCCACCGTCCTCAATCACACGGCGACGCATCTGCTGCACGCGGCGCTGCGCCAGGTGCTCGGCACCCACGTGCAGCAGAAGGGGTCGCTGGTCGCGCCCGACCGGCTGCGCTTCGACTTCGCGCACTACCAGGCCGTGACGGCGGAGGAGCTGCTCGAGATCGAGCGGCTGGTGAATGCGCAGATCCGCGCCAACGCACCCGGCGAGGTCCGCGTCATGGACTATGACGCCGCCGTGGGCGAGGGGGCGATCGCACTGTTCGGGGAGAAGTACGACAAGGACGTGCGCGTGCTGAAGCTCGGCGATTTCTCCATGGAGCTCTGCGGCGGCACCCACGTGCAGCGCGCCGGCGACATCGGGCTCTTCAAGATCGTGAGCGAGGGCGGCGTCGCCTCCGGCGTGCGCCGCATCGAGGCCCTGACGGGTGAGGCGGCGCTCGCGTATGTCGAGCAGAACGACACGCTGCTCAAGGACCTCGCCGGCCTGGTGCGCGGCTCGCGCGAAGACGTCGGCGACAAGGTGCGCGAGCAGCTCGAGCGCGTGAAGCAGCTCGAGCGCGAGGTGCGTACGCTCAAGGACCGGCTGGCCAGCGGCAAGGGCGTGGATCTGGCCGCGGGCGCGGTCGACGTGAAGGGAGTCAAGGTCGTGGCGACCAAGGTCGACGGGGCGGATGCCGGCGCACTGCGCAGCGCGGTCGACCAGCTCAAGGAGAAGTTCAAGTCGGCGGTCGTCGTGCTGGCGAGCGTCGAAAGCCCCGCCAAGGTGGTGCTGGTGGTCGGTGTCACCGACGATCAGACCGGGCGCATCAAGGCCGGCGAGCTCGCCGGGGCGGTGGCGGCCCAGGTGGGCGGCCGCGGTGGCGGCCGGGCCGACTTCGCCCAGGCGGGAGGCAGCAAGCCCGAGGCGCTCGACGCGGCGCTCGATTCGGTGCGCGAGTTCGTGCGCGCGCGGCTCGGGGGCTGATCCGGGCCCGTGCGGCGCTGCCTGCGGGTGCTTTTGCCGCCCGGGGAGTGCTTCAGTATCATGGCGCGCCGCCGCGCGGGCCGGAGGGCCCGGAGCTTGCGGCGTAGAGTTTTCCGCGTGCGGAGAGATGGCCGAGTGGTCGAAGGCGCACCCCTGCTAAGGGTGTAAGGGTCAAAAGCCCTTCGAGGGTTCGAATCCCTCTCTCTCCGCCAGTTTCAACCCGGGAGACAAGCCGTGCTGCACTACCTGTGGATGTTCATCGTCGGCATCGTCGTGGGCGCGATCGCGCGCATGATCGATCCGGCCGCCGGGCACATGGGGCTCATCATGACGGGCGTGCTCGGTATCGTCGGCTCGTTCGTCGGCGGCTTCATCGCCCGGCTCTTCAGCAGGCCCGCACCCGGCACACCGTTTCATCCGGCGGGGATCCTGCTCTCGATCGTCGGCGCGGTAATCGCCCTGTGGGTGTGGACTCACCTGATCACGACCTGATGGCGTCCGCGGTGGCCGTTGCGCCAACGCAGGCTGCTGCTGAGTGAGTCCGGTGATGTGGTAGGATGCGCGCCCCCGAAACGGCAGGGGTCTGCGGACCGGCCTGCACATACTGCTTCAAATCGGCGCGCCCGTAGCTCAGTTGGATAGAGTACCTGGCTACGAACCAGGGGGTCGGGAGTTCGAATCTCTCCGGGCGCGCCAGTAAATCAAGCGCTTAGCCGCGAGAACGGCAAGCCTCAAGAATCCAGTCACCAGTAAATCACCAGCCTGTGCCCGCGGGCGAGCACGACGGGTATCACTGCATCAGTGCGGCCGTTCGTAACGCAACGACACAGCCAGTCGTAGAGAAAACACTCGGCGACGATTTCCGCGTTTGACCAGTCGA
>DASPOP010000051.1:0-12070 GCA_035625955.1 Steroidobacteraceae bacterium
GAGCGATCAGCAGCTCGACCGCCGCCGCAATACCCTCGAGCGTGCCGATCGGCAGCAGCCGCGCGAGCGAGGTGTCGAGGTCGGCAGCGGTGCGCACCCCGCGCGCGGCGTAGGCGCGCGCCAACACCGGGTTGAGGCCCACGGCCAATTGCGCCTGCGCGGGCGGTGCGCGCCGTACCACCGTGAGCCTCATGGGCGGCGCATCCTCATGCGAATGCCGCGAGTCCCGCGCGCGGGCGGCGCCAGCGTTTCATGCCGCTGCGCCGGCCGACCGCGATGCGCGTGTCGTTGGCGATCAGCGTGAGCTTGCCGAACGCGCCGTCCCGGAGCGCCGCGACCGCAGGCTGGATCAGCCGCCGATCGAGCGCCGCCATGGCGGCAGGCAGGCTCCACGTTTCTTCCCCGGGAAGCTCGCGCGCCAGCTCGACCACCACCCCGGTGCGCTCGGCGGAAGGATCCGCGAATACGGCTGCGGGCCGCTCCGGGAGCCTCTGCAGCGCGCGTCCGTCGAGGGAGAGCAGGCCCGAGACGAATGCGTCCGTGCCGAAGACGGCCGTCGCCCCGGGACGGCCGTCTTCGGCGAGCCCGGGCGGCGGGCGCACCGCCGGAAGCGCCGCTCCGGTGGCGCCCCACAGCCAGAGTCCGGTGACGGCCGCGGCCCCGCGCGCAGTGCGCGCCGCGTTGAGTGCCGCTCCATGCAGCCACATCTCGATCTCGGCAATCAGGCGCAGCAGCGGCGCCGCCGCGGGACCCTGCGGCACCCTGAGCAGTCCGCCGACGCAGCGCGCGGGCTCCGTCGTCGCGACGGCGGCGATTCCGGGCGTGACGGCCAGGAACTGGCCATCGCTCAGGGGCTGCAGCGTGAGACCCGAGCCGGCGAAGGTGCGCTGAAAGGAGTCTGCGAGCGCGGCCTGCTCCTGCGGTGTGAGCCGCACGATGCCGCGCCGGTCGAGGTGCACCCGCGTGAGCCCCGCGACGAGCTCGACCGGCGTCGCGATCCAGCGCGTCGCGGCATCGGTGCTGCTGGCCGCGGCGGCGACCGCGGCCACCGACACGCCGGCAAGGTCGCCGCGGCCCAGCCAGCGCGCGAGCCATTCCCGCCAGCCGCCGCCGAGCCGCTCACGCTCGCCGAAGCGCCCCGCGTACTCGAGTCCCGCGAGCAGCCCCGGCTGCGCGGCCGGCTCGCCCGGAGACTCGTCTGACGGAAGATAAAGGTCGGCGATGACTATCACAGCTTCGTGCACGGGCAGTATCGTACCCCCGTGAAGTTCACACTCGAACCCGGCGTGCCAGCCAATCTGATTCGCGGCTACTCGGACAGCGAGTTGCGCATCGGCGGGCACACCGTGCGCGGCAGCTGCATCGTCACCGCCGAGGCGCTGATCACGCAATGGGAGCCGCAGAGCTTCGCCGAGCTTCAGGCCGCGCACCTCGAGGCGCTGCTCGCCTTCGGTCCCGAGCTGGTGGTGCTCGGCACCGGTCCGGTTCAGCGGTTCGCGCCGGGCGAGATTCGCGCGCTGCTCAGCTCACGGGGCGTAGGGCTCGAGGTGATGCAGCTCGGCGCCGCGTGCCGGACGTTCAATGTGCTGGTGCAGGAGGAGCGGCGCGTGGCCGCAGGGCTGTTTCTGCGGTAGGAGGACGATCGGCAGAAGACACAGGGGGAGGCTCAACCAACCAAACAATCATTCGAAGCTGACAGACTCGAACAATTGCACTGTTTTTATTGTTCTTGGGAAACGTTATTGCTGTTGTTGCGACTCCCTCCTCCCTGTGCCTTCTGCTGATGGCCCTCCCCGGTGATCTGTCGTCGTCGAGAGACAGGGCGTGCATGTAAACACGTCGCAGATACCGGCGCAAGCACCTTGACACGCAAGGACTTTTCCTCGGTGACGCACGCCTTCACCCGGACGCGGTGGCGCATTTCCCCGGGAAATTCATGTGTAAGCTCCACTACAGAGCGCTATTTTTAGTATTTTTATATCTAATAAACAATTAGTTATCGGATACACCTCGATGATTTCTAGATCGTGATTCTGCGGTCGGCTCGGGCCGCTCAGACTCGGTCCAGCCTCGTCACGCGGTGCCGCCGAGGAGCGGCACGAACGCGACGGCACCGAGGGACTCGCGCTCGATGCGCTGCTCGCGGCGCGTGAAGCGGACGAGCTCCTGCTCGCCCTCGGGGCCCAAGGGCACGATCAGCCGGCCGCCGACCTTCAGTTGCCTTAGGAGCGCCTCGGGCACGGTGAGCGGAGCGGCGGCCACCAGGATCCCGTCGAATGGCGCGTGGGCCTTCCAGCCGAGCGAACCGTCGCCGTGACGGAAGCGAACGTTCTTGATTCCGAGCTCCTTCAGCCGCTCGCGTGCCCGCGCGAGCAACGGCTCGATGCGCTCGATCGTATAAAGGTGCGTCACGAGGGGCGCGAGCACCGCAGTCTGATAGCCGCAGCCCGTGCCGACCTCGAGCACGTTGTCGAGCGAGCCGCCGCCGCCGGGCGATGCGCCCTCGAGCAGCGCTTCGGTCATGCGCGCCACGATGTAGGGCTGGGAGATCGTCTGGCCGAAGCCGATCGGCAGCGCCGTATCTTCGTAGGCGCGGCTGCCGAGCGCCTCGTCGACGAAGATGTGGCGCGGTACGTTGCGGATCCGATCCAGCACGGCGAGGTTGGCGATGCCCTGCTCGCGCAGCCTCTGCACCAGGCGATCGCGCGTGCGCGCCGAGGTCATGCCGATGCCGGTGAGGCGCAGATCAGTCATCGACGCCTTCCAGCCAATCGGTGACGGCGGGCAGCGCGCCGTGACGCGTGAGATCGACCTGCAGCGGCGTCACCGACACGAAGCCCTGGGCGATTGCGTCGAAGTCCGTGCCGGGCCCGGCGTCCTGCTCGGCTCCGGCCGGCCCGATCCAGTACACCGGCCGCCCGCGCGGGTCCTGCGCCCGCATCACCGGCTCGGAGCGGTGCCGGTAGCCGAGGCGGGTCGCGCGGAAGCCGCGCAATGCGGAGACCGGCACGTTCGGCACGTTGACGTTGAGGATGAGCGCCGGCTCCAGGGGCTTCTTCAGGAGCTGCGCGACCAGCAGACGCGCGACCTCGGCGCCGGTGGCGAAGTGTCCGCCGCCCGCGCCCCCGGTGCACAGCGATACCGCGATGGTCGGAAGGCCGAGGAAGCGGCCCTCGAGCGCGGCGGCGACCGTGCCCGAGTAGAGCACGTCGTCGCCGAGGTTCGGACCGTCGTTGACGCCCGAGACGACCATATCGTGCTCGAAGTCGAACAGGCCCGAGATCGCGAGGTGCACGCAGTCGGTGGGCGTCCCCGGCACGAAGTACACGCCGGGCTCGGACTCGTAGACGCGCAGCGGCACATCGAGCGTGAGCGAATTGCTGGCGCCGCTCTTGTTGCGGTCCGGGGCGACGACGGTCACCTCGGCGAGCGTCGCCAGCGCCTCCCGCAGGCGGCGGATGCCTTCCGCGCGAAAGCCGTCATCGTTGCTGACCAGGATCTTCAAGCGATCGTTATTCGAGTCTGTCGTCGAGCCGCTTCGCGGGAGCGGCGTGACTATATACTTTTAATGACTGCGGGCGGAGGTAGCGTGTCCCAGGCGGGCGGTGACGACGACGCGGACGATGCGAGCGAGGCGGCGCGCCTGTTCCGCGATGCGGTGCGCGGCGTCAAGCCCCTCGCCCGCGGCGCCCATGCCCCGCGGCGGCCCAAGCCGCGGGCCCATGCCCGTTTCACGCGCGCCGACCGCGCCGCAGTGCTCAGGGAGAGCCTTGCCGACGAGCCTCCCGATCCCGCCCTCGCCGGCGGAGAGGAGCTCGTATACCAGCGGCCGGGCGTGCAGCCCGCGGTCGTGCGCCGGCTGCGGCGCGGCGAGTATCGCGTCGAGCGCGAGATCGATCTGCACGGCCTCACGGTCGCCGAGGCCAAGCAGGCGCTGCGTCAGTTCCTCATCGACGCGCTCGAGCGGCACGTGCGCTGTGTGCGCATCGTGCATGGCAAGGGGCTGCGCTCCGGCCACCGCGGACCGGTGCTCAAGGCCGCGGTGAGCGCGATCCTGCGCCGCACCGGGGCGGTGCTCGCCTATGTGTCGGCGCGCCCGGCCGACGGCGGCACTGGAGCCGTGTACGTATTGCTGTCACCGCCCTAGCCGGGGTCCTCAGGCGTAAGAGGCGCGGCTCCTACCAGCTCGCGCAGCACCGCGGTCGCGAAGCTGCCGCGCGTGAGGCGAAAGCGCAGCAACACGGCAGCAGCCTCCGCTTCGCAGCCGAGGTCCGCCACGCGCAGGCGCAGGCTCCGGCGCTCCTGGGCCATGCCGGCCGCCGCACACAGCGTGCACTCGGCGGCGAACTCCCCGCCGATGCGCGTCTCGAGCGCGCGCACGCCGGCGTCGCTTGCCGGCTGCCCCACTCCCCACAAGGGGCCCGTGGGGTGAATCTCGAGGCGCGAGCAGCGCGCCTCGAGCGTCTCATCGACCGCCGCGACGGAAAAGAAGCTGCCGCGGCCGTCCAGGCTCGCGAGGTCGCCTGCCAGCAGCCGCTCCCAGCAGCCATCGCCGACCCGCGCGGCGAGCACGGCGTTGAACACCACGCTGCGCGCGGCCGAGAGCCTGAAGCCCCGCTCGGCGGCGGGCAGGCGTGCGGGATCCTGCGTGACCGGCGCGAGATTCCCGCCGTCGCGCCCGAAGCGCTGGGGACCGAAGTAGTTCGGTACGCCGCGCGCGGCGATGGCCGCCAGCCGGGGCGCGAGGCGCTCGGCGAGCCGCGCCCCCTCATCCCCGGGGGCGCGCAGGCGTATTGCAAAGCGGTTGCCGGCGAGCGCCCCGCGTGGAAGCTTGCGGTTGTGAGCGTGCGACTCGAGCACCTCGTAACCCTCGCCGCGCACGCTGCGCGGGTCGAGCGGCGTCCGTGGCCGCGGCACCGAGAACCACTGGATGGCAACCGCGCGGCGGTCCTTGAGCCCCGCGTAGCCGACCTCCTGCGGCCGGCAGCCGGCGTGCCGTGCGAGCTGGCGCGCGACCCACGGTGTATTGGCGTCGGTCTTGCGCACCTTGAGGAGCAGGTGAGGACCTGCGCCCGCAGGGGCGAAACCCAGGTCCTCCTCGACCAGGAAGTCCTCCGCGCGCTCGCGCATCACCGCCTCGGCCACGGGAGCGCCATGCGCGCGCGGGGAGCTCAGCGCGGCAGTCCGCGCCGCGTCCGTGTCGCCGCCGCTCACCCGTCAGACCTCGGAAAGCAGCACGACCGCCTGCGCGGCGATGCCCTCGGCGCGCCCGAGGAAGCCCAGCCGCTCGGTGGTCGTCGCCTTGAGATTGACGCGCTCCAGTGGCACCTCGAGCAGCCGCGCCACCTCGCGGCAGATCGCCTCGCGGTGCGGAGCGATCCGGGGCGCCTCGGCGATGACCGTGAGATCGGCATTCACCACGGCGAGCCGGCGGGCGCGCAGCATCGCGAGCACCGCGGTGACGAAGCGGGCGCTGGCGGCGCCCTTCCAGCGCGGATCGCTGTCGGGAAAATGCTGGCCGATGTCGCCGAGTCCGGCCGCGCCGAGCAACGCATCGCACAGAGCGTGCAGCACGACGTCCCCGTCGGAATGCGCGAGCACACCGCGGGTGTGAGCGATGCGCACTCCTCCGAGCATCAGGTGATCGCCCGGGCCGAAGGCATGTACGTCGACTCCGGATCCGACCCTCACTTCTGCCTCCGTGAGCGCAGTACCGCCTCGGCGAGCACGAGGTCCTCGCTCGTGGTGAGCTTCAGGTTGGTCGACCTACCCTCGACCAGCAGCGGACTCGCACCGCCCCACTCCATCGCCTGCGCTTCGTCGGTGGGCTTGCGCCCGGCGGCCTGCGCCGCATCGAGCGCCGCGCACAGCGGCCCGAAGCGGAACATCTGCGGCGTGAGCGCGCGCCACAGATCGGCACGCTCGACGGTGCGGGCGACCGTGGGACCCTGGTCTGCGCCCGCGTCCGCTCGCGCCTGCTTGAGCGTGTCCGCGGCGCGAACCGCCAGGAGTCCGCCCTGGCCGTGCGCCGTTACGCGCACGATCAGCTCCTCGAGATCGCGCGGATCGAGGCAGGGGCGTGCCGCATCGTGCACCAGCACCCAGTCGCCCGCGTCGGCCCGGCCTTCGAGGGCTGCGAGCCCGCGGCGCACGGAGGCGCTGCGCTCACCGCCCCCCGGCGTGGCCGAGACTCTCTCACTACCCAGGCGTGCGGCGATGCGGTGCCAAGTGGAGTCCGACTCCGCGATCACCACCACGGCGTGTGCGCAGCGCGGATCGCCGAGAAAGGGCGCCAGCGCCCACTCGATGACGCTGCGGCCGGAGAGGGGTACGTACTGCTTGGGGATGTCGCCCTGAAAGCGCCGGCCGGAGCCCGCGGCGGGCATGACGAGAAAGTATTTCATCGGCTATTTCATGGGCTGAAAGTCGCCTGCGGCGCTTTCAGCGGAGGGCGCCGCAGCCTCATTCTTGCCATGGTCGCGGGAGCGGCAGCGCTCCGCGTCAGCGAGCCGGTCCGCGTCGGAGGCGCGCCGGCAGCCGGGCGGGTGGGCACTACCTGGTAGAAGGTCTCGTTGCGGGCAATCATGCCGAGATCGCTGCGGGCACGCTCCTCGAGCGCGTCCATGCCGGTCTTGAGATCACGCACCTCGGCGGCGAGCTGGCGGTTGCGCTCGGCGAGCTGGGCGTCCTCGGCCTGTTGGAGGGCCACCGCCTGCTTCAGCCGCTCCACCTTGCGCACGCCGTTGTCGGAGACCCAGATCCGGTATTGCAGCAGGACGAGGACGACAGCCAGCGCGGCGGCGAGCCACTTCATGGGAGGGACAGCGTAGCAGACCGCGCCGCGTGCGCGAAGGGCATCAGGATCTCGCGGGGAAGGCGTCCCGGCCGGCGAAGCGCACCTTGCCGAGCTCCGCCTCGATGCGCAGCAGCTGGTTGTACTTGGCGATGCGATCGGAGCGCGACAGCGATCCGGTCTTGATCTGCGTGGCGGGTGTCGCCACGGCGATGTCGGCGATGGTGCTGTCCTCGGTCTCGCCCGAGCGGTGCGAGATCACGGAGGCGTAGCGCGCCTTGTCGGCCATGTCGATGCAGGCGAGCGTCTCGGTGAGGGTGCCGATCTGGTTGGGCTTGATGAGGATCGCGTTGGCGATGCGCTTCTCGATCGCCTCGCGCAGGATCTTCGTGTTGGTGACGAATATGTCGTCCCCCACCAGCTGCAGCTTGCCGCCGAGCAGGCGGGTGAGCTCGCCCCAGCCGGCCCAGTCGGCCTCGCTCATGCCGTCCTCGATGGTGACGATCGGGTACCTGGCGGCGAGGTCCGCCAGGTAGCGGGCGAACTCGGCGGGGGCGAAGACGCGATTCTCGCCTTCGAGATGGTAACGGCCGTCGCGGAAGAACTCCGAGCTCGCCACGTCGAGCCCGAGATAGATGTCGCGCCCGGCCTGGTAACCGGCCTTCTCGATCGCCTCGAGGATCAGGCCGAGGGCCGCCTCGTTCGACTCGAGGCTCGGGGCGAAGCCGCCCTCGTCGCCGACCGCGGTCGACAGCCCCCGGTTGGCCAGCAGCTTCTTCAGCGTGTGGAACACCTCGGCGCCGTAGCGCAGCGCCTCGCGGAAGCTCGGCGCCCCCACCGGCAGGATCATGAACTCCTGCACGTCCAGGCTGTTGTTGGCATGCGCGCCGCCGTTGACGATGTTCATCTGCGGCACCGGCATGACCGGCTCGTGCTGCCGGGGCGAGAGCCGCGCCAGGTGGCGGTAGAGCGGCAGACGCGCGTCGGCGGCCGCCGCGCGCGCCGCGGCGAGTGAGACGCCGAGGATGGCGTTCGCGCCCAGCCTGGCTTTGTTGTCGGTGCCGTCGAGCTCGATCATGCGCGTATCGATCGCGGCCTGATCGCGCGGGTCGGACCCGACGACGGCGCCCTTGAGCACCGTGTTCACGTGCTCGACCGCCTTGAGCACTCCCTTGCCGCCGTAGCGGCGCTGGTCGCCGTCGCGCAGCTCCACCGCCTCGCGGGTTCCGGTGGAGGCGCCCGAGGGCACCGCGGCACGCCCCAGCGTGCCCGAATCGAGCAGCACGTCGACTTCGACCGTGGGATTGCCGCGCGAATCCAGGATCTCGCGGCCCGTGACATCGGCGATACGGCTCATAGCAGTTCCTCCTCGAAGGGCGCCGCCTTGACCACGCGGTCGAGCTCGGCGAGCGTCGTCAGCAGCGGCTCCATGCGCGCCAGCGGCCAGGCATTCGGTCCGTCGGAGAGCGCTTCCTCGGGACGCGGGTGCGTCTCCATGAAGAGCCCGGAGATCCCGGTGGCGACCGCCGCCCGCGCCAGCACCGGTATGAACTCGCGCTGCCCGCCGGAGGAGGCTCCCTGCCCGCCCGGCAGCTGCACCGAGTGCGTAGCATCGAACACCACCGGGCAGCCGGTCGTGCGCATGATCGACAGCGAGCGCATGTCGGACACCAGGTTGTTGTAACCGAAGGAGAAGCCGCGCTCGCACACCAGGATCGACTGGTTGCCGGTCGAGCGCGCCTTGTCGACCACGTTCTGCATCTCCCAGGGTGAGAGAAACTGGCCCTTCTTGATGTTGACCGGCTTGCCCTGGCTGGCGGTGCTGACGATGAAGTTGGTCTGGCGGCAGAGGAACGCCGGAGTCTGCAGCACGTCGACCACCGCGGCGACCTCGGCGAGCGGGCTGTCCTCGTGCACGTCGGTGAGCACCGGCACGCCGATGCGGCTCCTGACGTGCTCGAGGACCTTGAGCCCCGCGTCGATGCCGGGTCCGCGGAACGAAGCGCGCGAGGAGCGATTCGCCTTGTCGTAGGAGGCCTTGAAGACGAAGGGCACGCCCAGGCGGCTGGTGATTTCCTTCAGCCGGCCGGCGATCTCCTCGGTGAGCGCCTGGCCCTCGATTACGCAGGGACCGGCGATGAGGAACAGCGGCCGCTCGATTCCGACTTCGTGTCCTGCCAGCCGCATGTCGGTCGCGTCGCCTCGAGTCCTACAGGCACAGGGACGTGCCCGCCGCCGCAGGCGGCGGGCGGCGAGCCAAAACCACGCTTTTGGCTCGCCGCCGCGAGCATCGCGACAGGATGTCCGATGCGAGCTTCATGACTACGCCCCGGCGGCCTGCGGAAGCTGCGCGGCGCGCTGCGCCCGTCCGGCCCGGATGAAGCCCGTGAAGAGCGGGTGCCCGTCCCGCGGGGTGGAGGTGAACTCGGGGTGAAACTGCGTGGCGACGAACCACGGATGATTCGGCAGCTCGATCACTTCCACCAGACCGTCGCGCGAGAAGCCCGAGAAGCGCATGCCGGCCTGCCGGTAGCGCTCGAGATAATTGTTGTTGAACTCGTAGCGATGCCGGTGCCGTTCCATGATGACGTCGCGCCCGTAGAGCTCGCGGGCGCGCGTGCCCGCCCCGAGCAGCACCTCCTGGGCGCCGAGGCGCATGGTGCCGCCCTTGTCGGAGCTCTCGGTGCGCGTCTGCGAGCCGCGCGCCTGGTCCTGCCACTCGGAAATCAGCGCGATCACGGGATTGGGACTGGCGCGGTTGAACTCGGTGCTGTTGGCGTCGGTGAAGCCGAGCATGTGCCGGCCGAACTCGACGATCGCCACCTGCATCCCCAGACAGATGCCGAGATACGGCACGCGCTGCTCGCGCGCGAAGCGCACCGCCTGGATCTTGCCCTCGATGCCGCGCTCGCCGAAGCCGCCCGGCACCAGGATCGCATCCATGCCCTTCAGCACGTGGGTGCCGTGCTGCTCGATGTCGGTCGACTCGATGTAATGGATGTTGACACGCGTGCGGCTCTTGAGTCCGCCGTGCATCAGCGCCTCGTGGAGCGAGAGGTAGGAATCGCGGATCTGCACGTACTTGCCGACCATCGCGATGTCCACCTGCCCGTCGGGATTGGACCTGGCGCTCACGACGTGGCGCCACTCGGCGAGATCGGTCGGCGGCACGGTGAGGCGCAGCTTGTCGACGACGATGTCGTCGAGCGCCTGCTCGTGCAGCAGGATGGGGATGCGATAGATGTCGTCGGCGTCCACCGCGGAAATCACCGCGCGCTCCTCGACATTGGTGAACAGCGCGATCTTGCGCCGCTGCTCTTCGGGCAGCGGGTGCTTGCAGCGGCACAGCAGTACGTCGGGCTGGATACCGATGCCGCGCAGCTCCTTGACCGAATGCTGGGTCGGCTTGGTCTTGACCTCGTGCGAGCCGCCCACTACCGGCACCAGAGTCAGGTGCATGTACACGCAGTTGCTGCGGCCGAGCTCCACCCCGAGCTGGCGGATGGCCTCGAGGAACGGCAGCGATTCGATATCGCCCACCGTGCCGCCGATCTCGACCATGCAGACGTCGGCGCCGTCCGCGCCGAGCTTGATGCAGCGCTTGATCTCGTCGGTGATGTGGGGAATGACCTGCACGGTCGCGCCGAGATAATCGCCGCGCCGCTCCTTGGCGATCACGCGCTCGTAGATTCGCCCGGTGGTGAAGTTGCTGTTGCGCCCCGTGGTGGTGCGCACGAAGCGTTCGTAGTGCCCGAGGTCGAGGTCGGTCTCGGTGCCGTCGGAAGTGACGAACACCTCACCGTGCTGGAACGGGCTCATGGTGCCCGGATCCACGTTGATGTAGGGATCGAGCTTGACCATGGCGATCTTGAGGCCGCGGGCCTCGAGGATCGCGCCGAGCGAGGCGGAAGCGATGCCCTTGCCCAGGGAGGACACGACGCCGCCGGTGACGAATACAAAACGCGTCATAACTCTTACAGGATTACCCGTCGCGTTGGTCGCTGCCGCAGGAAGGGCAGATCGACGACGGGCCAGCAGGTTAGCACATCGGCGAGGTCCACACGAGGCGTGCGCGGCGTCGGGCCCGCGGCCCCGCCTGCACCGACGCATCGAGCCAGAGGTCGGCGACGGCGAGCAGCCGGGCCCCGCCGTAGAGCAGCGGCAGCCGTGCGCGCTGGAACGGCGGCAGCTGCGACTCGCGCAGCAGGCTCTTCAGCGTGCGCCGCGGGCGGCCCGGAGCGAGCGCGAGCCGCTCGCCGCCGCGGCGCCAGCGGATCGTGAGCCGTAGGGGAAGCGCGCCGAGATTCACCGGCCCGTGCGCATCGGCCCTGAGCTCGATCTGCCCGAGGCCCCCCGGCAGGGGACAGACCGGCTCGGCACGCCAGCGCCAGGTGATCTCGCGCGGCGCGGCTGACCCGCCCGCCCCCGGCTCTCCAGCCGCACCTCCTGTGGGGCGGAGCGTCAGGAGCCCCGCCTGCCGCTCGAGCCGCACTCCGGGCCACTCGACCGCGGGCTGCGCATCGGCACGTGCTGCGAGCAAGGGGCCGGCGATCTCGGCCAGCCGCGCCGTCGGCGGGACGGAAAAACCGCGGGCGGCGATCCAGAACCTCAGGGCGTTGCGGCGGCGCTCGGGCGGAAGCGCCCGCAGCGCGCTCGCCGCCAGCGACTGGCCGTGCCGTGCCGCACTCAGGTCGGCCGTCGCGAGGCCCTCGAGCAGCCCCTGTGCCTCGGCGGCATGGCGCGCCGTGCGGCCCACGGTCGCCGCCACGCCCGGCCAGCGCTCGCGGATGACCGGCAGCACGCGCAGCCGCAGGAAGTTCCGGTCCGGACCCTCATCCAGGTTGCTCGGGTCCTCGAGGAAGGCCAAGCCCGCGTTGCGCACGAAGGCCTCGAGCTCCCGGCGTGTACGCGTGAGGAGCGGGCGTGCCAGCAGGCCGCCGGCAAAGGGCGCGAGCTCGGGCATCGCGGCGAGGCCTGCGACGCCGGCGCCGCGCAGCAGCATGAGCAGCACGGTCTCGAGCTGATCGTCCTCGTGATGGGCGGTCAGGAGCACCTCGCCCGGTTTCAGCGTCCCGGCCAGCAGCCGGTAACGCGCCGCGCGCGCCCGGGCCTCGGGCGATTCGCCGCGCGCGCGCCTCACCCGGGCCTCGAGCACCTCGCAGGGCACGCCGAGACTGCGCGCCACCTCGACGGCGCGCGCTCCCCACGCGCGCGAGTCCGGATGGAGTCCGTGATCGACGTGTACGGCGCGCAGCGCGCGTGGCGGGTGCCTGAGCT
>DASPOP010000052.1:0-4044 GCA_035625955.1 Steroidobacteraceae bacterium
TTACCTCACCAACTACGAGTTCGGCTGGAAGATCCAGTCATCCGATCACCGCATGCGGTGGAACGGGGCGCTCTTCTGGGAAGACTGGAAGAACTTCCAGTTCTCGTTCCTGGTGCCGCCCAGCATCACGGCGATCGCCAACGGCGGCAGCGCGCGCATCAAGGGCCTCGAGAACGAGCTCGACTTCGTGCCGACGGACAACCTGTACATCAGCACCAACCTCACCTGGCTCGATCCGGTGTTGACGCAGAACTACTGCGGCGTGGCCGGCGTCACCAACTGCGCCGGAGTGGCTACCGCCAAATCGCCGTTCCTTCCGGGTGGATTCTGGTTCGGACCGCTCGCGCCCACCGGCACGAACCTCCCGGTGGTGCCGAAGTTCAAGGGCAACGTCGTGGTGCGTTACACGTTTGCCGGCGCGGGCGAGATCACTCCGTACGCGCAAGCGGCCTACGTCTACCAGACCCAGACGGCGCCGCAGCTGCAGGTCGACATCGACCAGATCCTCGGCATGATGCCGGCTTACGGGATTCTGGACCTGACGGCCGGCGCGCACGTCAAGGATTATTTCAGCATCGAGCTGTTCTGCAGCAACTGCGGGGACAAGCGTGCGCAGTTCTCGCGCTTTGCCAACACCAACCCGCTGAACGACAACCAGGTCTACATCATCCCGGCACAGCCGCGGACGCTGGGCGTCAAGTTCACGCAGCGCTTCTAGTCGATTGGCGGGCAGGGCGTTCCGCCCTGCCCGCAGGCCAACCTGGTAACGCGGTTGAACTCGCGGGCAAGAGGCGTGACTCTTGCCCGCTAGTCAACGGGCGAGTTTGGCAAGGCCCTGCCCGCTAATCTGCGGGCGTTCAGGCGGCGGCTGCGTCAGTGGTCGCGGTCGTGATCACCGCGATCGTGATCGCCACGATCCTCGTCATGGCCGTGTCCGTGCTCATGCTCGTGCTCATGCCCGTGCTCGCGCTCCCAGCGCTCGCGATCGAAGCCCGGCTCATACTCCGCCGATCGCACGAAATACACCGGCCGGTTGCAGGCATGGTATTCGTGGCAGTGCTTGCTCCAGTGCCTGGCATGTCCAGGCGGCACGTGCAGGTAGATCGGCTCCACCGGCGGCGCTCCCACCACCACGGCAGGGGGCTGCACCACCACCGGCTGCTGATACACCACCGGCGGCGGCGGTGCGTTGCCGAGCACCACCTGGCCGTAAACCCCCGGCACCACCTGGCCGGTGATGACGGCGTTGACGCTGACGTTCTGCGCCCCGGCGCAGGTGGCGGCGGCTGCCAGAGCCGATGCGATCAGGATCGATTGGATGGTTCGCATGGATCACTCCTCGAGGACTTTGCCGCCCTCTGCGCCTCTCATGACACCCTGCCGCGGCTGAACGGGCTGTGAACAGTACGCGCCCCCGCAGCGCCGTCAACTCCCGAGGGGCTCGATCAGGCTCGCATCGTTCGGCAAGCGCGGGTTGTTGACACGGCGGCTGACCTTCCAGCCGACCATGAGCTCATCGGGATAGGGCTTGAGCGCCGAGCTCGCCTCGGGTTTGCCGCCGGCGAGCCAGACCTCGTGATCCTCCTCGGCGAGAATCGCCGGCATGCGCTGCTTCTCGTTGTGAATCCCGGCCAGCAGACGGTTGGCGGGCACCGTGATCAGCGTGCAGGAATGGATCCAGGTGCCGTCGTCGCGCCGCGAGCGGTCCCAGAGCCCCGCGACGCCGAACACCTCGCGATCGGCGAGGTGCAGAAAGAACTGATCGCGCGAGCCGTCGGCGTTCACGTGCGGCTCGTAGAAGCCGCCCATGACGAAGACGCACCGCTGGCCGCGCTGCCAGGAATCGCGGTAGCTGGGCGCGGTCGCGATGCGCTCCACCGTCGCGTTGATGGTCGAGGCCTTGAGCGGCACGCCGTGGGCCCAGAAGGGAATCAGCCCCCAGCGCATCATCGCCGCGGTGCGCTCGCCGTGATCCGACACCGCCACCGGCACCTGCTCGGTGGGCAGCACACGGTAGCTCGGCGGATAGTCCCAGCGGCCGCGCCGGATCCCTAAGGCACGCTCGGCCTTGGCAGCCTGGGCGAGGATGTACTTACCGCACATGCGCGAACAGTATCGCACGCGCCGTGGCACTGGTTGGACGCGCGCCGGAGCGGCTGCTCACACTGCGTCATGCTCCCGTGGAATTCCATCGAGCGGCTGCGCGATCACTTCGGCGACTATGTGATCGTCGTGACCTGCCGCGACTGCCGGCATTCACGCGAGCTGACGCCGGCATTTCTGGCGCGCCACTGCCGCGCCGGCTGGGACGAGCCGGTCGCAAAGATCATCGCGCGATTCCGCTGCCGCTGCGGCAAGAAGCTGGTCGACGTGCACATCGGCTTCAACCGCAAGCCGCGCGGCTGGGTGAAGAACCCCTCGTGAGCTGCTAGCGCGCAGCGCCCGCGGCCGGCCCCCAGAAATCCCGCTCGATGATCCGGTAGAGCGCTGCGGTGAAACGCTCGCCGTCGGCGCGCGTCATGTGCGACCACTCGGGAGGACGCACGCGAAGCTAGTCCGCCGCTGCGGGCTTGCGGTAGCGAGTGCGGTAGACCAGCACGAGGCACGCGAGGAAAGGAACGCCGAACACCAGCGTCAGGCGAAACGCCGGCGTGAACAGCGTCGTGACCAGCACCGCCGCCATGAGCCCCGCCCCGAGGAGCGTGGTGTAGGGGAAGCCGATCATGCGGAATTTCAGCGGCGGCGCGCCGCTCGCCTCGCGCGCGCGGCGGAAGCGATAGTGCGTGACGAAGATCATCATCCAGGTGAACAGTGCGCCGAAGGACGAGATCGCCACCATCAGGATGAAGGAGCTGTGCGGCACGATGACGCTGAGCGCGGTGGCGAGCGCGATGCCGAGACTCGACAGCAACAGCGAGTTGAGCGGCACGCCGCGCCCGCTGAGCGCGCCGAGGCGCCGCGGCGCCTGGCCGGCACGCGCCAGGCTGAACATCATGCGGGTGGTGATGTAGAGCTGGCTGTTCATGGCCGAGAGCGCGGCGATCAGGATCACGAAGTTGAGGATGCCGGCGGCCGCGGGTACGCCCAGCGCGCGCATCACCGTGACGAAGGGACTCTCGTCGATGCCGGCCGCCGTCCACGGCACGATCGCCAGCACCAGCGCGAGCGTCAGCAGGTAGAACAGCACCAGCCGCAGGACCGTCGAGCGGAAGGCGCGCACCACCGCGATCTCCGGGTGCGCGGCCTCCCCGGCCGCGACCGCGATCATCTCGATGCTGAGGTAGCTGAATACCGCCATGATCACCGCGGCCCAGGCGCCCCACAGGCCGTGGGGGAACGGCCCGCCGGCCGCCAGATAGTTGTGAAAGCCGGCGCCGGCGGCGCCGCCGGCCGCCGCCGGCGGCCGCAGCAGCAGGTAGCCGGCGAGCGCGATGAAGATCACGATAGCCGCCACCTTGACGGCGGAGAACCAGTACTCGACGGTGCCGAAGACCTTGACGCTGAGCGCGTTGACCGTGATGAGCAGCGCCGAGAACGCCACGATCCACAGCCAGCCGGGCGGCGCAGGAAACCAGAAGCGCATGTAGAGCGCCACCGCCGTCACCTCGGTGCCGACCGCGAGCACGATGCAGGTCCAGTAGGCGTAGCGCACCAGGAAGCCGGCCAGGGGCCCGAGGTAGTGCTCCGCGTACGCGCCGAACGAGCCCGAAGTCGGATGCGCCACGGTCATTTCCGCGAGACAACCCATGAGCAGCAGCGCGATCAGTGCACCGATCGCGTAACTCAACAGCACGCCTGGCCCGGCCAGGCTGATGGCGAAGCCGCTGCCGAGAAACAGCCCGGTGCCGATCGCGCCGCCGATGGCGATCATGGCCATGCGCCGCGCGCTCAGCGTGCGCTGCAGGCCGCGCTCGCGCTCGATGATCCGGTCGAAGTTATTGTTATGGTTGCTCATCGTTCGGCGCGCGCCGTAGCGCGCTGCGGGGCGCGGCGATCTCCTCAGTAATTCGCGGCCGCGCGCACCTCGCTCGCGGGCTTGTCCAG
>DASPOP010000053.1:0-2893 GCA_035625955.1 Steroidobacteraceae bacterium
GTGGCAGGGGAGCCGGGCGATGCGCGCGGTGAGGCGCACCGTCTGCGCCAGGGTGAGCACCTCGGGCCCGCACAGCTCGTAGGTCTCACCGAAGCTCGCGCGCGCGCCGAGCGCGCGCCGGAACGCCTCGACCACATCGAGCACGTGAATGGGCGCAAAGCGCGCCGCGGCGCGTGCCAGCGGCAGCACGCCGGCCGTGAGCCGCAGCAGCCTCGCGAAGCGGTTGGTGAGCGAGTCGCCGGCGCCGAATATCACCGATGGGCGGAAGACGGTCACGGCCGGCTGCGCCTGTGCCGCATTGGGCGGCGCGGCGCGCAGCTGCGCTTCGCCCGCTCCCTTGCTGCGCAGGTACTGGCTCGGGCCGCGCTCGTCCGCACCGAGCGCGCTCATGTGCAGTACCTGGCGGACGCCGGCGGCGCGGGCCGCGGCTAGGATCTTGGCCGGCAACTCGGCGTGCACGGCATTGAAACCGGCGCCGCGGCGCGCGTTGAGGATGCCGACGAGATTGATCACGGCGTCGCAGTCGGCGAACAGCTGGCCGAGCGTCGGCGGAGCGTGCACGTCGGCGACGCGCAGCTCGACCGTATCGAGCACCCGCAGCCGCTGCGCGCGCGCGAGGTTGCGGGTCGGCACCCGGACCCAGTGCCCGTCGAGCGCCAGGCGCGTGACGAGCTCCGTGCCGACGAAGCCGGTTCCGCCCAGGACACAGATATTCACAACCCCTCCCTTCACTGTCCCGCGGGCTTCAGCGTCCCGCGGCGGCGGCGATCACCGCGGTCACGTGCATTGGTTTGCCGTCGCGTACCAGCTCGATGTCGGCGTGGTCGCCGACCTGCAGCAGCCCGATGGCGTTGCGCAGCTCGCTGTTGGATTTTACCGCCTGGCCGTTCACCGCGGTGATGACGTCGCCGACGCGCAGCCCGGCCCTGGCGGCCGGCGAGCCCTCGACCACCTGCGAGACGAGCGCACCCACCGCGCTCGCGAGCCCGAGCGAGTGGGCGATGTCGGGGGTGACGGTGAACATGGAGACGCCGAGCTGCCCGCGGCGCACCGCGCCGTACTCGATGAGCTGCGCGACGACGCTGCGCACCATGTTGACGGGGATGGCGAAGCCGATGCCGACGTTGCCGCCGGTGCTCGAGAGGATCTCGGTGTTGATACCGATCAGCTCACCGCGCAGATTGACCAGTGCGCCGCCGGAGTTGCCGGGATTGATCGAGGCGTCGGTCTGGATGAAGTCCTCGTAGCCGTCGGGGTTGATGCCGGTGCGCGAGAGCCCGCTGACGATTCCGGAGGTGACGGTGTGCTGCAGCCCGAAGGGGTTGCCGATGGCCACGACGAAGTCGCCGACCTCGAGGCGCGAGGAATCGCCGAGCGGCATCTGCGCGAGGCCGTCGGCGCTCACCTTGAGCACGGCGACGTCCGAAGGCTGGTCGCGTCCGACCACTTCGGCCTTGAGATCGCGCCCGTCCTGCAGCGTCACGGTGATCTCGTTCGCGTTCTCGATGACGTGCGCGTTGGTGACGATGTAGCCCTGGCGGGCGTCGAAGATGACGCCCGAGCCGGCGCTGCGGAACAGATGCTCGCGCGGAGCGCCGCCCCGCGGCAGGTCGAAGAAGCGGCGGAAGAAGGGGTCCTGGAGCAGCGGATTCTGCGCACCCGCGTCGCGCACGGTGCCGCGGGTGGCGACGTTCACCACCGCCGGCGAGACCTTGCGGATCATGGGCGCGAGCGACGGCAGCGGCGTGTCGCCGATCGCCGGAGGAACGCCGGCCGGAGCGGTCGGGACGAGCGCGAGCGCGCTCAGTCCGAAGGCGAAGAACACGGCTCTCATACGGGCGGGAATTCTAGCCCGCGCCGTGACGCGGGGCTCGAGCCGCGGGGAAAAGCTCGAACCGGCGGCGCCAGACGGCGCCGCCGGACGAGCTTTACGGGAGGTGCTTAGGCGGCCTGGACTTCGATGCGCCGCGGCTGGGCCTGCGGACGCTTCGGAATGCTGAGCTCGAGCACGCCGTTCACGTGCGTCGCCTTGATGGCTTCGGCGTCGGCGCTCTCGGGGAGCGTGAAGCGGCGCAGGAAGCTGCCACTCGCGCGCTCGACGCGCTCGTAGCCTTCGCCCGCGGCCTTCTTCTCGGAGCCGCGCTGACCCTTGATCGTGAGCACGCCCTCGTCGGCCGTGATCTCGAGGTCCTTGCTCTCGACACCCGGCAGGTCGGCGGTGACCACGAAGCGCTCATTCTCTTCGCGGACGTCGACGCGCGGGATCCAGCTGATGCTCGCAGCATCGGTATCGCCGAGGGCCTGCTCGAGCTGGCGATGCAGCCGCCCGAAGAGCGCCCACGGCTCGTAACGAACGATAGTCATTGAAGTGTCTCCTCTCGGAACCGAAGTTGAAAAAAATCGCTGCGCAATCGCGCTTGAGTCTCGATGTGCGGATGGGCGGCTGAGGTTTCAAGGGCGGTGGTGGTGCCCATGCCCGCCCGAGGAAAAGGAAAGATCGTGATGCGGGCGGACTAGTCGCGGAGGCGGGCCTGGGTTACCCGCAGCGCTCGGGGTGTCTCTGGGCGATGGTCAGGCAAGTGCCTAACCATCCCGAAAAACGCCCTCATATAACGCCGGCTGTGGGCAGTCTGTGCAAAACCTGTGCTCGACCTGAGCACAATATATTGGGGTCGGGGGTTGACACGCCCAGAGGCAGAGTGCCTCAGAAATTATCGTGTAATTTACTGCGGAGAATGCCGTAACTAAATGAAATACCTATATAAAAATGACACGACAAAATATGGTTTTGAATCTTGACGCACCCGGGCATGCTCATTAGGCTTTTGACCCCGACACAAGATCTTGTGTTCGCGAGAGCGACGAGGGTCACGCAGTCGGGGGGAGGTTTCAG
>DASPOP010000054.1:0-2201 GCA_035625955.1 Steroidobacteraceae bacterium
TTCAGAGCGCGGACCGAGGCATCGTCATTGACGGCAACGACCACCCTCCCGCCCAGCGCCTTGGCCCCGCGCAGATAACGGACGTGGCCGACGTGCAGCACGTCGAAGCAGCCGTTGGTCAAAATGACGCGCTCCCCGGCGCGTCGCCATTCCGCCACCCGCTCGCGTAGCCCGCCGCGATCGAGGACCTTATTTTCAGCCGACATCACTTTCCTTTGATTCTTATCACGGGGCCTGCTCGCCGCGAATCGCGCTCTCCAGTTCGTCGCGCGTCACCGTCGCCGTTCCGCGCTTCATCACCACGATGCCGCCGGCATGATTGGCCAGCCGCGCCGCCTCTTCGGTGGAGGCGCCGGCAGCAAGAGCGGCGGTGAAGGTCGCGATCACGGTATCGCCCGCACCGGTAACGTCGGCCACTTCATCGCTTCCGTAGATTGGGATCTCGAACGGCTTGCGCCCGCGCTCGAAGGCCATCATCCCATGACGGCCGCGGGTGATCAGCAGCGAATCCAGCTTCATGCGCTGCAGCAGCGTCCTGCCGGCGGCGCGCAGGCGCTCGTTGTCGTTGGCAATCTCCGTGCGGAGGATCTCCTCTACCTCAGGCTGGTTGGGCGTGGCCGCGGTCGCGCCGGAAAAGTCGAGCAGCCGATAGCGCGAGTCGAGCGTGATGGGGATGCCGTCCAGCGCACGCTTTACTCGAACCGCCGTCAGCATTTCCGGCGTGGCCGCGCCATAGCCGTAGTCGGAAATGAGCAGCGCGTCGGAGGCCTCTGCGTACTCGCGCGCCAAGGCCGCCAGTTGTCGCCGCACTTCGGCACTGGGCAGCTCCGCTGACTCACGGTCCACCCGCACGACTTGCTGGCGCTGCGTGTGGGTGTGTCCGGCGAGGATGCGCGTCTTGGTGACCGTGGCGTGTCCCTTCAGCTTGAGGATGCCGCTCAGCGGAATTTTCTTGCTACGGAAGCACTGCAACAGTGCGCGGCCCGGCTCATCGTCGCCCACCACGCCGACTGGCAGAACGGTCACGCCCAAGTCGGCGAGGTTGTACACGGCGTTGGCGCCGCCGCCGGGGACGATCGTCCGCTCACGGTGTTTGAGGATCAGGACCGGCGCTTCGCGTGACACACGGGAAATTTCGCCGAAGATGAATTCGTCGGCCACCAAGTCGGCGAGTACGGTCACCGTGACCCTGGGGAGCGACTCCACGATGCGCAACAGGCGCTCGGCGTGCTTGGAAAGCTTGTGCATGAGGAACGACTGATTCTCTCATGAGGCCTGCCAGCGTGAAAGATAGCGCCGCCGCTACATCGGCTTGCCGCGCCGCTCCGTGACAGTTGCAAGTATCGCGCCCAGTGCGCCCTGCGCGTCCGCCAGTTCCATCTTCACCGGCACTACCGCCAGCGGCTTGAGCACGGAGAAGTAGCCGCCCAGGTTGACCGCATCCTTTTCCGTGGTGACAAAGCCATCGGCCTCGGAGCGAGCGGCCATCGCCATCAGATCGCGGATGTCCTTCTCGGTGTACTGGTGATGATCGCGGAAGCTGGCTTCGCCGGCCAGATCGATGCCTGCATTGCGGAGTTGCACGAAGAAGTGCTGCGGGCGTGCGATCGCGCAGAACGCCAGCGGGTGTGCGGGCAGATCGCAGGGTGCGATAGTGCGGTGCGCGCGCCACACCAGCTTGCCTTCGAGTGGGAACGCATCTGCGGGAGCGCCGCTGGTGAG
Organism: Steroidobacteraceae bacterium; assembly: GCA_035625955.1. Lineage (GTDB taxonomy): Bacteria > Pseudomonadota > Gammaproteobacteria > Steroidobacterales > Steroidobacteraceae > 13-2-20CM-66-19. The sequence goes on from DASPOP010000054.1 coordinate 1,723, forward strand.
CACCACGGCGTCGGCGCGGGCGAGCGCGGAGCGCGGCTCGCGCAGGCGGCCGGCCGGCAGCAGGCGGTCGTGCGCGTCCTCGGGGGTAACCAGGACGATATCGAAATCACGCGCCAGGGCGCGGTGCTGGAAGCCGTCATCGAGGAGATGAAGACGCGAACTGAAGCATTCTTCCGCCAGCCGTCCGGCGGCAAAGCGGTCCTCGCCGATGATCACCGGCACCTGCAGCTTGCGTGCGATAAGCAGGGGTTCGTCACCGAAATCATGCGGATTTCCGCCGGGATCGACGATGGCCACACCACGGGTCCGGCGTCCGTAGCCGCGTGAGAGCACGTCGAAGGCAATGCCGCGCTGCTTCAGCAGATCGCCGAGCAGCAGGACGAACGGCGTCTTACCCGACCCGCCCACGGAGAGGTTGCCGATGCTCACCACGGGCCGCTCCAGCCGGCGCGAAGGCAACATGCCCCGGTTGTAAAGAG
>DASPOP010000055.1:0-5095 GCA_035625955.1 Steroidobacteraceae bacterium
TTCCACCAGCCGCCGCCGAGCGCCTGGAACAGCGCCGCGGTATCGGCGTAGCGCGCCGCCTCGGCCTGCACGCGGTTCTGCCGCGCCTGCAGGTACACGCGCTCGGCATTCAGCAGCTGCAGGTAGCTGACGCCGCCCACCTTGTACTGCAGCTTGGTCATGTTGAGGGTGTCCTGCGCGTCGGTCTCGGTAATCAGGTCGGCGCGCAGCGTACGCGCGTCGGCGTCGAGCGCGCGCAGCGTATCGGCGACGTCCTGCAGCGCGGCGAGCACCGCCTGGCGGTACTCGGCCGTGGCGCGGTCGAGGTCGGCGCGCGCCGCGCGCTTCAGGCCCAGCAGCTGGCCGCCGCGAAACAGCGGCTGCGTCAGCGAGCCGCCCACGTTCCAGGCGGCGGAGCCGGTCTTGAACAGGTCGCTGGCCTGGACGGTCTCCGAGCCGATGGAGCCGGTGAGATTCAGCTGCGGGTACATGTTGGCCGTCGCCACGCCGAGCTGCGCGGTCGACACGTGCAACAGCGCCTCGGCGGCCTGCACGTCCGGACGCTGGCGCACCAGCTTCGCCGGGACCGAGAGCGGCAGCTCCGCCGGCAGCGTCAGCTGGTCGATGGTGAAGTCGGGAACCGTGACATCGTCCGGAGTGCGGCCGGCGAGCACCGCGAGGCGGTGCTGCGCCTGCGCCAGCTGCTTCTCGAGCGCGGGCAGCTGCGCCTCGTTGTCGGCGACCTGAGTCTGCTGCGCGAGCAGGTCGGAGCGCGAGGCAGCGCCGGCATCGAACTGCCGCTGCACCACCTTGAGCTGATCCCGCTCGCTCGCGGTGATGTCCGCGAGCGCGGATACCTGGGCATGGAGCGAGGCGATGTTGACGGCGGTTGTGATGACGTTATCGGCCAGCGTCAGGCGTGCGGCTTCCAGCTGCCAGCGCTGGTAGTCGGCCTGCGCACGCAGCGCCTCCACCTGGCGGCGCGAGGCCCCGAAGAGATCGAGACGGTAGCTGACGCCCACCGAGGCATCGAACAGGTTGAAGATGAGCGGCGGCCCACCCGGCTGCCCGACGACGGCGGCGGGCTCACGCTGCCTGACGGCCGTACCGGAGGCATCCACCGCCGGGAGCAACAGGCCGCCGCGCTGCGCTCTGTAGGTTTCCGCAGCGCTGAGCAGCGTCGCCTGCGCGGCCTGCACGGTCGGGCTGTCGGCGAGCGCCTGCCGCACCAGCGCATCGAGCGCCGGCGAGTGAAACAGGGTCCACCAGTCCGCGGGGATGTCGCGCTCGGTGCTGAAGGTCTGGGCGGTGCCGCTCGGCCCCGGCGCCGACACTGTGCCGGTGGGCTCGGGCGCGCGCGTGTAATGAGTCGTGGCGGGCGCGGCCGGCGCGTGGAAGTCGGGTCCGACAGCGCAGGCCGAGACCGCCGCGGCGGCCAGCAGGGCGAGAGACAATCCGCGCACCGTCCGTGTCATTGCGTGCTCCCGCACTGGTCGGCTTCCCGCAGCAAGGCCTTGGCGAGCCGGGAACGCTCCTGGGGGGTATAAGGCGACAGGTGCAGCAGCTCTGCGAGCAGCAGCCCCTGCACCGCAAGCAGCAGCAGCGCCGTGCGCTCGAATCCGCCCGGCAGCCTGGAGAATTCATCGAGCAGCTTGCGGTATTCCGCGCGGCAGCCCGCCATGAGCTCCGGGCTGTCCGCGGAAGCGGCCACCATGGCGGCACCCACCGCCGGGCGCTCGGGGTGCAATTCGAGCAGGACTCGCACGCGCTCGCTCAAGCGGTCGGCGCGTGAGGGCCTGGCCGCGCGGCGCGCAGTCTTACCGGTGCGGCGCGCGAGGCGCTTCGCGACCTCGGCATCCACGTCCTGAAAATGCCGCGCCAGCATGCCCTCGAGCAGCGCCTCCTTGGAGGGAAAGTGGTACAAGAGCCCGCCTTTGCTGACGCCGGCCGACTTTGCCACGGCATCGAGGGTCAGGTGTGTTGCGCCCGACTCGACCACGACTCGTTCTGCCGCATCGAGCAGCCGGTCGCGGGCGGGACGCAGCGGAATGGGTTGGCGGAAATACATACAGTGACGGGCGCAGCCGGGAGCTGTACGCGGTCAATCCCCTGGATTTGGCGCGGCGTGAGACCCTACCGTCTGGACGGTCCAGAGGCCATCCCCCGATCGGGATAGCCTGGCACCGCGCCTTCGGCGCGTGGCGGCCGTCGGTGTCTGGCAGTTGCTAAGGAGCCACGCCCGCAGAATCCGGACGGGGGAAGGCCGCCGCCATCTCACGCAGCCAGGTGAGCAACTGCTGCACCTTGGGCATCGTGACGTACATCTCCGGGCACACGAAGTAGTAGGCGCGCGGACACGGCACGATGCGGTCGCTGGCCCGCACGATGCGCCCTGCCGCCAGGTCCTGCGCCACGAGCGACCAGCGTGTCAGGGCGAGGCCGATGCCCTGCTCGGCGCCCGCCAGCACGGTGAGCGAGTCGTCGAAGGCCGTGCCGCGCTCGCGCCACTCGACCGTGCTGCCCGGTTGCGCCCACAGCGACCATTCCTCATCGGCGGAGTGCAGCAGGGGAAAGCGCTGCAGATCCGCGCCGTCGCGCAGCGGCCCGCGCCGGGCGAGCATCTCCCGCGTGCACACCGGGAGAAACCACTCGTCCATGAGCTTCTCGCTATAGAGGCCCGCGCTCGGTCCGGTGCTCATGCGCAGCGCTGCGTGAAAGTCGCTGCTCGCGAAATCGACCGGCGCGCGCGAGGTGTGGATGCTGAGCTCGATCTCCGGATGGCGGTCATGGAAGCGCGGCAGACGCGGCAGCAGCCACTTCTGCAGGAAGGAGGCGAGCGTGCTGATGTTGAGCGCGCCGCTCGAGCGGTCCTGACGCAGCTGCTGCATCGACTGCTGCAGCGTACCGAGTCCACGCCGTACGCCGGGTAGCAGCAGCTCGCCTTCCGCGGTGAGCGTGATGCTGCGTCCCTTGCGCCGGAAGAGCGGCGCGCGCAGATATTGCTCGAGCGCGCGGATCTGCATGCTGACCGCCGCGGGCGTCACATGCAGCGCCTCCGCCGCCTCCGTGAAGCTCAGGTGCGAGGCGACGCTCTCGAACACGCGCAGCCCGTTCAGGGGCAGCCGCTCGAATCCCGGCAACCGTTTAGTTTTTCTTAACTTCCTCTTAGACATTGCGTTTGCTGATCAGGGGTCGCGTGACCACACTAGGCACCATTCAATAGGAGGTGATCTTTATGAAAACCAGCAACTTAGTGGCTCTGATGGTAGCACTTCTGATCACGACCGGCGGCTTTGCAGGGATTGATTTTCTCTTTATACAGGCCTTCAACGGTCATGAGCAGGCATCCACCCAGCTGACCCTGCACGCCTGAGGGAGCGCTGTCATGGGAGTACAGGCTGAAATCGAGTTCCTGGCCCCGGGCGCCGGGCGGCCCTTCACGTACGCGCGGGAGGTGCCGCCCGGCGGCGAGCCCGAGACCGCTCGTTTCGTCAGCCACGCCGTAGAGATCCGCGACGTCCGCGGCGCTCGGGCGCTGCGGTTCGACGAGCACGGCGGGATGCTCGGGCATTGGCCGACGCAGCTGCGGCGCTTCGATGACGACGACCGGTTGCGGGAGCGGTACTACCCGGAAAGCGCCGAGATCATCCGGGCCGCACTCGGCGCCGACCGCGTCGTCGTGTTCGATCACAATGTCCGCCGGGGCGGCGCGCCGGGGCCGCGGGCCGATGGCCACGCCATCGGCCGGCCGGTGCGCCACGCACATACCGATTACACGCCGCACTCGGCGCTGCAGCGTCTGCGCCAGGAGCTCGGGCCGCGCGCCGAGGCGGGACTCTCGCGCTACCTGCAGGTCAACCTCTGGCGGCCGATCCGCGGCCCGGTGCGCGATGCGCCGCTGGCACTGTGCGATGGGGCCACCGTGGCGCCCCGGGCGCTGCGCGCCGTCGAGCTGCGTTACCCGCAGCGCAGCGGCGAGATCTACTACCTCATGTACGAGCCAGGGCAGCGCTGGTACTTCGCCTCGGACATGGCGGTCGATGAGGCATGGCTGTTCAAGAACTTCGATTCGGCGTCTCCCGGACCGGGCCACGCCGCGCCGCACAGTGCCTTCACGGATCCGCGCCACCCGCACGTCGCGCCGCGCGAGAGCATCGAGGTCCGTGCGCTGGCGATTTTCCAGTGAGCGCGCTCATGCCGTGGGCGCGGGCGGCCTGGACGACGCTCAAGGGACTCGCGCCCTACGCGGCCATCGAGCTGCTGCTGCCGGGAGGCTCCGTCATCGCAATCCTCTATTGGCTCTATCGCCGGCGACAGGCGGCGTGAGGCGCTGGCCGGCTCACCGGGCGATCAACGCAGCGCGTGCTGGCGAAAGAATGTCCAGATGGTCTCGTTGGCGTCGAGCGCCTGGCTGACGCGGCCGACGATGCGCGGCGTAAGGTACGGCTCGCCCTTCGGCCAGGTGTGACCGCCGCCGCGGATCTCGTAGAGACGCACCTCGCCGCCCTCGGCACAGCGGGCGCTGCGCGGCGCCGCCGCGGTGCCGTCCGCGGGGTTGGCCTCGATGACGGGCTGCGCCTCGAGTGCGCCGCAGTGGTCGAGCGCGAGCCAGCGGGCCGTGCTGTCCTCACTCGAGAGCACCGTGCCGCGCGTCATCCACAGCACGTGCACGCGGCCTCCCTTCCACGGCATGATGGGATCGTCGACCCCGTTTATGATGAGCAGCGGTATGGCGCGCGCCGGGTGGCACGCTCCCTCGAGCTCTACCGCCATGTTGGCCGCGACCGGCGCTGCGGCGGCGAATTCGTCGGCCGCATCGCAGGCGAGCCGGTACGACATCATGCCGCCGTTGGAGATGCCCGTGACGTAGAGCCGCGCGCCATCGACGGGGTGAAGCGATGCGAGCTGCCCGGGCAGGGCGCGCAGGAACGCGACATCATCGACGGCGGCGTCCGCAGCCGAACGGTTGGCGCTGCGTCCGTCGTTCCAGCCATGATCGATCCCGTCGGGATAGACGATGATGGCGCCGTCGCGGTCCGCGATGCGGTTGAATCCGCGCCGCGTCAGCCACTCCATGCCGCCGCCGGTGCCGCCGCCGCCGTGCAGCACCAGGACC
>DASPOP010000056.1:0-5715 GCA_035625955.1 Steroidobacteraceae bacterium
GCGCGGCGGTGTTGCACGCGACGTGGAACGCCGCCTTGCGCTCGAGCGCCGACCGCCTGTGGTTCGTCACCGTGATGAGCTTCTCTTCGACCCTCGCCGCAATTCCGCTGGTGATCATGCTGCCACCGCCTTTGAAGGAGAGCTGGGGGTATCTGGCAGTCTCCGCGCTGCTGCAGGTCATCTACAGCTTCCTCCTTGCCGTTGCCTACGCGCTCGGGGAGCTGGGACTGGTCTACCCCATCGTGAGGGGGAGCGTGCCGCTGCTCGTGACGGTCGGCGGCTTCCTGCTGGCGGGCCAGCGGCTCGGCGGGCTTGCGATCCTCGGCGTGGTGCTGATCTCCGCCGCGATCGTCAGCCAGGCTACCAGCGCGCGCACGGAGCGCAGGGCAGTCACTCACGCGGTCGTAACGGCGCTGTTCGTGGCCGGCTACGTGATGGCCGATGCGCTCGGCGTGCGGCTAGCCGGCAACCCCCAGTCCTATGCGGCCTGGATCTGGCTGATCTATGGGGCGCTGATGCCCGCCGGCTACGTGCTGCTGCGCGGATCGGTCACATTCCGGCCCGGGACCCGCGACGCCTGGAAGGCGCTCGCCGGGGGACTGCTCTCCTTCGGCAGCTACGGCGCCGTCATCGCCGCACTCGCCCTGGGGAACGTCGGCGCCATCTCGGCGCTGCGCGAGACCAGCATCGTGTTCTCCGCCCTGATTGGCCGGATCTTTCTCGGCGAGGCATTGAGCCTGCGCCGCGCGCTGGTGTGCCTGACGGTCACCGCCGGGGCGGCGCTGATCGGCTACGCACGCTGAGGAATGGTTCGGTAAAATGACGCGTCGATGCGAAGCGCGCCGCAAGACCGCGCCCCCTCTATCACATTGCGGAGACATTCATGGCAGCCAGGGCCAAATCGAAGGCGAAGTCCGCCAGGGCGAAGTCCGCCAGAGCAAAGTCCGTGCGAGTAACCTCCGCGAGCTCGCCGAAGCGTGCGGGCAAAGGCCATGGTGGCGAGCGCGGCCTGCTGGCGCGCCTCAAAGAGGGCGCGGTGATCTGCGCCGAAGGCTACGTGTTCGAGCTCGAGCGGCGCGGCTACCTGCAGGCCGGGGCCTTCGTGCCCGAAGTGCTGTTCGAGCACCCGGAGGTGGTCGAGCAGCTGCATCGGGATTTCGTGCACGCGGGATCGGATGTGACGCAGGCGCTCACCTACTACGTGCACCGCGAGAAGCTGCGCCTGATCGGGCGCGAGAAGGATCTGGCGCCGATGAACCGCGCGGCGCTCAGGATCGCGAAGCAGGTGGCGCGCGAGACCGGCACGCTGTTCGCCGGGGACATCTGCAATACCAACATCTACGATCCGAACGACCCGAAGGCGATCAAGGAGGTCGAGAGGATCTTCGAGGAGCAGGTCGGCTGGGCGGTCGAAGCGGGGGTCGATTATTTCGTCGCCGAGACGCTGGCGTGGGTGGGAGAGGCGGAGCTGGCGCTGAAGGCCATCAAGCGGGCCTGCAAGGTGCCCACCGTCGTAACCTTCGCGATGCACCAGGAGCCGATCCTGCGCGACGGCCTGACGCCGGCGGAGGCCGGCCGGCGCATGGAGCAGGCGGGCGCGGACGTGGTCGGGCTCAACTGTCACCGCGGACCTGCGACCATGATGCCGATGATCCGCGACATCCGGCAGGCGGTGAAGTGTCACGTGGCTGCCCTGCCGGTGCCGTACCGCACCACGCCGCAGCAACCCTCGTTCATGTCGCTCACCGATCCGTGCTGCAACAACCAGCGCGCCTTCCCGGTGGGACTCGATCCCTTCATGGCGACGCGCGCGGAGATCTTCGATTTCGGGCGCGAGGCGTTCGCGCTCGGCGTGCGCTATCTCGGCGTCTGCTGCGGCGCCGGGCCGCATCACATCCGCGCGCTCGCCGAGGCGCTCGGGCGCCACCCGCCGGCGAGCCGCTACAGCGTGGACATGTCCAAGCACTCGTTCTTCGGCACCGACCGGATGATCCGCAGGATCCAGACCGAGTATCGCGACAAGGCCTGAAGGGCGGGCAGCCCGCGATCCGATGGCGCGAGGCCTGGTTCTCGGCGAGTATGAGCGCTCATAGAGGATGGGCCCATGGATAAGAAAGCAATCGACCGGCGCTGGCTGCCGCTGAATGCCTTGCGCGCCTTCGAAGGGGTGGCCAAGCACGGCAGCTTCACTGCGGCGGCCAATGCGCTCCTGATCTCACAGAGCGCGCTGTCGCGCCACGTGATCGCACTCGAGCGCCTCACGGGGGTGCAGCTGTTCGAGCGGCGCCCACACGCGCTCACCCTCACCAGGGCGGGCCAGCACCTGCTGCCGGCGGTCGTCAAATCCTTCGACCGGCTCGAGTACGCGCTCGACGACATCCGCAACGAGGGCGCCCCGGCGCAGCGCACACTGCGCGTGCAGATGCCGCCGAGCTTCGCGGTGCAGCTCGCCGTCCCCATCCTGCGTGATTTCCGCCGCTCCTGCGCCGACGTCGACGTCGATCTCATCAGTCCTTATGGAGTGGGCCCGCCGCTGGGCGACGTCGACGTCGCGGTCGTGTACTCCAAGCCCACGGTCAGCGATCTGGTGACCGATCTCCTGTGGTCAGTGCGCCAGTCGATCGTCTGCCATCCCAACATCGCGGCCGCCCACCGCGGCAAGGACCTCGCGGCCTTCATCGAGGCGAACGAGCTGATCCACGTCAGGATCGCCGACGCGCCCCGGCATCATTTCTGGACGCAATTCGCGCGGCAGAATGGTCTCGCGGGCGTCGAGGTCGAGAGGGGCATGGTGTTCGATACGGCGGTGCTCGCGGCCCAGTACGCGCTCGGCGGACAGGGGATCGCGGTGCTCGACACCAATCTGTTCGCCGAGGAGCTGCGCGCCGGCAGGCTGGTGAAGCCGTTCGACGCGACGCTCGACGACGGCTACGGCTACTACCTGATCACGCACCCCGAGGGGCTGTCGGACACGGCAATCGCGCTGTTCCGCTCCTGGCTGATCGAGCGCTTCGGCACTGCCGGCGCCGCCGCCGCCCCGCCGGTGCAGTTGGCGGTGTCAAACGAATGAAAAACGACGCACGGGTGGTGGTGATCGGCGGCGGAGTGGTCGGCGTGAGCGTCCTCTACCACCTGACCAAGGCGGGGTGGAAGGACGTGTTGCTGATCGAACGGGGCGAGCTGACCTGCGGCTCGACCTGGCACGCAGCCGGTGGCATGCACACCATCAACGGCGATCCCAACGTCGCCAAGCTGCAGCAGTACACCATCAACCTGTATAAGGAGATCGAGCAGATCTCGGGGCAGTCCTGCGGCATGCACGTCACCGGCGGCATCATGCTGGCCGGCACGCGCGCGCGGCTCGACTGGCTGAAGATGGTCAAGGCGCGCGGCCGCTATCTCGGCATGGAGCTCGAGATCATCTCGGTGGACGAGGCGGCGCGGATCTTCCCGCTCATGAACAAGGAGCACTTCGTCGGGGCGCTCTACGACCCGATCGAAGGACACGTCGACCCCTACGGCGTCACGCATGCCTACGCCAAGGCGGCGCAGATCGGCGGCGCCCAGGTCGTGCGCCACACGCGCGTCACGGACCTCCGGCCGCGCGCCGACGGCAGTTGGGACGTGATCACGGATCACGGCAACGTGCACGCCGAGCACGTGGTGAATGCCGGCGGGCTATGGGCGCGCGAGGTCGGCCGTATGGTCGGGCTCGAACTGCCGATCCTCGCCATGGAGCACCAGTACCTCATCACCGAGGACATTCCGGCGCTCAAGGGGCAGAAGGAACAGCTGCACTGCGTCGACTTCGAGGGCGAGATCTACACCCGCCAGGAGCGCGGCGGCATGCTGCTCGGCACTTACGAGCGTGCCGGCGTGCCGTGGTCGCCGCGCGAGACGCCGTGGGATTTCACCCAGAGCCTGCTGCCGAACGACCTGGAGCGCATCGCACCGAGCCTCGAAGTCGGATTCGAGCACTTCCCGGCACTCGGCGCGGCCGGCATCCGCAAGGTCGTCAACGGCCCCTTCACCTTCGCCCCGGACGGCAATCCGCTGGTCGGCCCGATCCGGGGCCTCAGGAACTTCTGGGTCGCGTGCGGCGTCATGGCCGGCTTCTGTCAGGGCGGCGGGGTAGGGCTGGCGCTGTCGCACTGGATGGTGGACGGCGACCCGGGCGCCGACATCTGGGGGATGGACGTCGCGCGTTATGGCGACTGGGCGACGCTCGCCTACACCAACGCCAAGGTCCGCGAGAACTACTCGCGGCGGTTTCGCATCCGCTTTCCCAACGAGGAGCTGAGCGCGGCGCGCCCGTTGCGCACCACGCCGATCTACGAGCGGCTGCAGGCGAATCACGCGGTATTCGGCGACTACTGCGGACTCGAGCACGCGCTGTGGTTCGCGCCGAGCGCCGCGGAGGCCAACGAGACCGTCACCTTTCACCGCTCCAATGCGCACAGCCACGTTGCCGCGGAGTGCCGCGCGGTGCGCGAGTCGGTCGGACTGCTGGAGATCTCCAACTACGGCAAGTTCGACGTGACCGGAGCCGGCGCCGAGGAATGGCTGGCGCAGGTGATGGCCAACAGCGTACCCAGAGTCGGGCGCATCGCGCTCACGCCGATGCTGAACGAGCGCGGCAAATTGATCGGCGATTTCACCATGGCGCGCGTCGCGCAGGAGCGGGTGTTCCTGGTATGCACTTACGCGGCCGAGGACTACTACCGGCGCTGGTTCGAGCGTCACGCGCCGCCCCCGGGGGTCAGCGTGCGTCCCTGCGCCATGCAGTACGCAGGATTGTCGGTCGCGGGGCCGCGCTCACGCGCGCTGCTGCAGAGCCTGACGCACGCGGACCTCTCCACCGCGGCGTTTCCGTTCCTCAGCTTCCGCCGGATGGACGTCGGCATGATTCCGGCGCTGGTCGGGCGCATCAGCTTCACCGGCGATCTCGGCTACGAGATCTGGGTTACGAGCGAGTATCAGCGCGCGCTCTATGACCTGCTCGTCGCAGCGGGCGCCGAGCACGACCTGAAGCTGTTCGGCGGCCGGGCGCTGAATGCCATGCGCCTCGAGAAGAGCTTCGGCACGTGGGCGCGCGAGTACCGGCCCATCTACGGTCCCTACGAGGCCGGGCTCGGCCGCTTCGTCGATCTGAAGAAACACAGCTTCATCGGCCGCACTGCGGCGCTGGAAGAGAAGGACAGCGGCGGCGCGCTGCGCCTCCTCACCTTCACGGTCGAGGCGCGCGATGCCGATGCCTCCGGGGACGAGCCGATCTGGTACGACGGCCGGGTGGTCGGCTGGGTGACCTCGGGGGGCTATGGGCATAGCGTGCAGCGCTCGCTCGCGCTCGGGTACGTGCCCAGGGAGTTCGCGGGCCAGCAGAGCGGGTTCGAGATCGAGATTCTCGGCGAGCGCTGTAGAGCGACGCCCCAGGCCGCCGCGGTGTTCGATCCCGACGGCAGCCGGATGCGCAGCTAGCGCAAGCCCAGGCCTCAGGCGATGAACATGGCGAGCGAGCTCGCCGTGAGCGCCGGCTTGATCTCTCCCTCGATCTCGATGGTGTTCTCGGTCGTCACCAGGTAACGCCCGCCACCCTTGTCCTCGACCGAGGCGATGTGGATGTGGTTGCGCACGCGCTTGCCCGAGCGCACCGGCGCCACGAAACGCACCTTGTCGACGCCGTAATTCACCACCGACTTCGGGGTGATCCGCGCC
>DASPOP010000057.1:0-4773 GCA_035625955.1 Steroidobacteraceae bacterium
TCGCCGCGGACAGGGACGGACGCATCAGGGGACTGCGCTTCACCGCGCTCGCCGATCACGGCGCGTTCAACTCGCACGTCTCGGCGTCGAAGCTGCCGGCGGGACTGTTCTCGATCTGCACCGGCTCGTATGCGATTCCCAACGCCTGGTGCCGCGTCGACGCCGTCTACACCAACAAGGCGCCGGGCGGGGTGGCGTACCGCTGCTCGCTGCGGGTCACCGAGGCGGTGTATCTCATCGAGCGCATGATGGACGTGCTGGCGCAGAAGGTCGGCGTCGACAAGGCCGAGATCCGCCGCCGTAACTTCGTCAAGAACGAGCAGTTTCCCTACACGACCTCCCTCGGCTGGACGCTCGACAGCGGCGCCTACCATGCGGCGCTGGAGAAGGTGCTGAAGGCCGTCGACTACGAAGGCCTGAGGCGCGAGCAGGCCGCCAAGCGCGCCGATCCCAACTGCCCGACGTTGATGGGCATCGGCATCTCGACCTTCACCGAGATCGTCGGCGCGGGGCCGACCAAGGTCTGCGACATCCTGGGGATCGGGCTGTTCGACAGCTGCGACATCCGCGTGCATCCCACCGGCGCGGTCATCGCGCGCCTCGGGACCATGAGCCAGGGTCAGGGGCACGCGACCACCTACTCGCAGATCATCGCGACCGAGCTGGGACTGCCGGCGAGCGACATCGTCATCGAGGAGGGCGACACCGACAAGGCGCCCTACGGAGCAGGCACCTGGGGCTCGCGCTCGACGCCGGTGGCGGGCGCCGCCGCGGCGACCGCGGCGCGCAAGATCAAGGACAAGGCGCGCAAGATCGCGGCGCACCTGCTCGAGGTGGGCGAAGGCGATCTCGAGTGGGAGATCGATCGCTTCAAGGTGAAGGGCAACCCCAGCCAGGCGAAGACCATGAAGGAGATCTGCCTGGTATCGCACACCGGCAACCTGCCGCCCGGCATGGAGCAGGGGCTCAACGCCGTGGCCTACTACGACCCGCCGAACCTGACCTTCCCGTTCGGCGCGTACCTGTGCGTCGTCGACATCGACAAGTTCACCGGCGAGACCAGGGTGCGGCGCTTCTACGCGCTGGATGACTGCGGCACGCGCATCAATCCCATGGTCATCGAGGGCCAGATCCACGGCGGCCTGACGGAGGCTTTCGCGGTCGCCATGGGTCAGCAGCTGCCCTTCGACGAGAACGGCAATCACCTGGGCAACAGTCTCATGGACTATTTCCTGCCCACGGCGGTGGAGACGCCGCACTGGGAGACCGATCACACCGTGACGCCGAGCCCGCATCACCCGATCGGGGCGAAGGGAGTGGCCGAGTCGCCGCACGTCGGCGGCATCCCGTGCTTCAGCAACGCGGTGATCGATGCGTTTGCGCATCTCGGCGTCACGCACATGGACATGCCGCACAGTGCCTGGCGGGTGTGGCAGAAGTGCCGGGAGCTCGGCGTGAACAGGCGCCCGGGCGACGTTTGAAAGTCACGCTCGAACGCACCTTCGCCCTGCCAGCGGACGCCGATCAGGCCTGGAAGCTGCTCGGGGATGTCGAGCAGGTGGCCGCGTGCATGCCGGGCGCGAGGATCACCGAGCGCACGGACGAGCGGCACTTCAAGGGAACCGTGGCCGTGAGATTCGGCCCCGCGAGCCTCAGCTTTCGTGGCGAGCTCGAAGTGCTCGCGCTCGAGCCCGGGAGCCGCACGCTGCAGCTGCGCGGCAAGGGGACCGACGCGACCGGAGGCTCGGCAGCCTCGCTCGATCTCACCGCGCGCATCGAGGCAAAGGATGCCGCCTCCTCCAGCCTCGTGGGCCGCGGCGAGGCCTCCATGAGCGGCAAGGCGGCCACTTTCGGGGCGCGGGTGGCGGACCCCGTCGCCCAGCAGGTGTTGCAGCAGTTCGCCGACAATTTCATCGCGGAGCTCGAGGCGCGCACCGCCGGCGGCGGACCGGGCGCCGGAAGCGAGGTGCCGCAGACGGCAGCCTCGCCCGCCAGGCCGCTGAACGGACTCGCGCTCCTCTGGGCAGTGCTGCGCTCCTGGCTGCGCTCGCTCTTCGGTGCGAGGGGCACATGAGTCCGGGCGCCCGCGCGCGCGAGCTCGCCGCGCTGCAGGACGACCTGCGGCGCGCCGGCTACATCGCCGAGCCGCAGCTCGCCGCGGCGCTGCTTCTCATGCGGGAGCTCGGACGGCCGCTGCTGCTCGAGGGCGATGCGGGCGTGGGCAAGACCGAGGTGGCGAAGGTGCTCGCCGCCATCCTCGCAACGCGCCTCATCCGCCTGCAGTGCTACGAAGGGCTCGACGCACACTCGGCCATGTACGAGTGGAATTACCAGCACCAGCTGCTGGCCATCAAGCTGCTCGAGCACGACGAGCGCGGCATCGAGCAGAAGGAGCAGGACATCTTCTCCGAGCGCTATCTCCTCAAGCGCCCATTGCTCGAGGCCATCAGCGGCGAGCAGCCCGCGGTGCTTCTCATCGACGAAATCGACCGTGCCGACGAGGCCTTCGAGGCGTTCCTGCTCGAGCTGCTCTCGGATTTCCAGCTGTCGATCCCCGAGCTCGGCACGGTACGCGCCACGAGCCGCCCGCTGGTGGTGATTACTTCCAACGGCACCCGCGAGCTCTCGGATGCCCTGCGCCGGCGCTGCCTCTACCAGTACATCGATTATCCGGACTATGAGAAGGAATTCGCGATCGTGCGCGCTAGGGCGCCCGAAGTCGCCGAAGCTCTGGCGCGGCAGATCGTGGCGTTCGTGCAGGCGGTGCGCCGCATGGACCTGAAGAAGAGGCCGGGCATCGCCGAGACGCTCGACTGGACCGCGGCGCTGCTGCGGCTCGAGGTCAGCGTGATCGACGCCGATGCGGCCGAGCGCATCCTCGAGACACTGAGCGCGCTCATCAAGACGCGCGACGATCGCGCGGCCTTCCCGCGCGAGGTCGTGGCGCGGCTGGCGGCCGCATGCTGAGGGCTGCGGCGCTGGCGCCCGAGCTGCGCGCGGCGGAGCGGCTCGCCGCCTTCCCGGCGTTCCTGCGCGCCAACGGTTTCATGGTCGGAGGCGGCGAGACCATCGAGGTCCTGCGCACGGCCGAGCGCGTCGGGGTACTCGAGGCGGCGCCGCTGCGCTGGTCGCTCAAGGCGCTGCTCTGCGGGCGCAGCGCCGAGTGGCGGCGCTTCGATCCGCTGTTCGACGCCTGGTTCCTGCCGGCCAATCGCTGGCAGACGCCGCAGCGCCGCGCCGCCGGGCGGGGAACGGCGGGTGCACAGGCACCGGCCGCGGCCGGGGCGGAGGGCGATTCGACCGACGCCCTGCAGCGGCGCGAGCTGGCGAGCGAGCGAGAGGCGCTCGCCTCGGCCGACTTTCGCAGCCTCGCCGACCGCGAGCATCTTGTCGAGATCGAGGCGCTGATGCGCCGCTTCGCGCGGCGCCTGAAGGCGATCCGGCTGCGGCGCGAGGCGCGCGCGCAGCGCGGGCGGCGTCTCGACCTGCCGGCGACGATCCGCCGCAGCGTCGCCAGCGGCGGCACGCCGCTCGAGCTCGCGTGGCGCGCCCACCGGCGTGTGCGGCCGCGCCTGGTGCTGCTCATCGACGTCAGCCGCTCGATGGCGGCCTACAGCTTCTTCTATCTGCGCCTCGCGCGGGCGCTCGGCGCCGAGCTCACCGACGTGCGCAGCTTCATCTTTCATACGCGCCTCACCGCGGTGTCCGAAGCACTTCACGACCGCGACCCTCACCGGGCGCAGGAGCGGCTGCATCTCCTGGCGGCGGGCTGGGCGGGTGGCACCCGCATCGGGGCGAGCCTCGAGGAGTTCAACCGCGAGCATGCGCCGCGTTGTGTGCACGCGCGCACCGCGGTGATCATCCTGAGCGACGGCTACGATGCCGGCGAGCCGGCGGTGGTCACGCGCGCGCTCGCGGAGCTGCGCCGGCGGGCGCGGCGCATCGTATGGATCAACCCGCTCGCGGGCCGCGCCGACTACGCGCCGGTGAGCGGCGGCATGCAGGCGGCGCTCCCGCACCTTGACCTGTTTGCTGCGGGCGCGGATCTTCGCAGTCTGGAAGCGACGCTTCCCCAGGTGATCGAGGCCCTCAGATGACCGACGTAAGCAACGAGCTGTTCGCCGCCGCGCAGCGCCTGCAGCAGCAGGGCCAGCCGTATGCGCTGGTGAGCGTGGTGCACACACAGGCGCCGGCCTCGGCGCGTCCCGGGGACAAGGCATTGGTCACCGCGCAGGGCATCGTGCACGGCTGGATCGGCGGCGGCTGCGCGCAGCCCGCGGTGCTGCATACGGTGCGCGAGGCGCTCAAGGACGGACGCGCGCGACTCATCCGCATCGCGCCCGCCGAGGCGGAAGCGCCGCGCGACGCGCAGTCGGTGCTGCGCGATGCGGCCGAGTTCGGCATGAGCTGTCACTCGGGCGGCACGCTCGAGCTCTTCATCGATCCGATCCTGCCCCCGACCCGGCTCGTGATCATCGGCGACTCCCCGGTCGCAGTCGCTCTCGCGGGGCTGGCGCCGCGGGTCGGGCTGCCGGTCACCGTGATCGCCAAGAGCGCCGACGGCCAGCGCTTCCCCGACGCCAGCCAGGTAATCGAGACCGACGACATCGCAGCGCTGAGCGGTCAGGTCGCCGCCGGCGCCTTCGTGGTGGTCGCCACCCAGGGCCGGCGCGATCTTCCGGGTCTGCGGGCGGCGCTGGCACTCGACGCCCGGAAAATCTGGCTGGTCGCCAGCGTCCGCAAGGCGCAGGTGCTACGCGAGCTTCTGATCGG
>DASPOP010000058.1:0-5350 GCA_035625955.1 Steroidobacteraceae bacterium
CGGCCGACCAGCTCCGGCAGGAGGCTCATGCTGCCCGAAAGGCCCCGCAGGTTGTCGGCGCCTGCGCGCAGGTCGCCGAGCTCGAGCTTGCGGCCGTACAGCCCGTAGTGCACGTGCGCGTAGAAGTAGCGGCCGATGACGCCGCTGCCGGCGACGGCCAGCATCGCGAACAGCGCCACGTTGCTGTTGGTGGCGCCGGTGCCGAAGTTCGAGTGATAGAGAATGCACAGCGGCCCGAGAACCCCGAGCACCATGTGGAAGCGGAACCATGCCGGGGTGGAGCCGAGAAAGCCGAGCCAGCTCCAGCGCTTGCGCAGCGAGTACACCAGCAGCAGCAGCATCAGGCTGCCGCCGATGATCCCGAGGACGTAGCCGACGCCCCGGGTCGGGCTGATATAGCGCTCGGTCGGGGTGGCGAATCCGGCCCAGAGCAGCAACGCCGCCGCTGCAAAGAACACCCGATCGAAAGTCAGCAGGCGCCGGGTTTGTGCCTCCGCCCTGACCGCCCGTGCCGGCGCCGCCGGCGGCCGGGGGCTCGCGGCGGGTGCGCGTGCCGGACGCGCGCCGGGTGGCGGCGCGGGGCGTGCCGGAGCCGCAACGGAGCGGCTCGCGAGCCGGACCGCCAGCTCCTCGAGGTCTTCGACTTGTCGCGCGCGTCCTGACATGGGCTGCCTGGTCCCTCAGTCGATCGGGACGGTGCCGGAGACTGCGGCCGCTTGCGTCGCGGCCGGTGTGCCGGCGAGCTGCGTGTCCTCGGCGATGTTGTCGTCGATGATGCGGGCGTCGGGCGAGTCCGCGGGCAGCAGGGCACGCAGCCTGTGCCACCAGCTGAGCGCATCGGCGAAGCGGCGTTGCTCGTGAGCCTGGCTCGCCTTGAGCCACAGCGCCTTCGCGTTGTCAGGGTCGAGGGCCAGGGCCTGATCGATCGCTCCGGCAGCCGCGCCGCCGAGGGAGCCGCCGGCGAGCGAACCGAGCACGTCGGCATAATCGGCCCAGGACTGCGCGCTCATGCCGTGCAGCGCCACCACCTTCGCCAGCGCATCGCGGGCTGCGGCGTTATCGTGCCGCTCGCGATAGAGCTCGGCGAGCGCGAGCCAGCCTGGCACATCGTTGGGATGATCGTGCACTCGCCGCCGCAGCTCTTCGGGCGACGCAGCCGGCGGAGCAGGCGAGGGGCCGGCGCCCGCAGGCGCCGAGTCGCCGGCGCCTGGACCGGTTGCGTTGCCGGCCGCAGCTCCCACCGCCATGAGGGTCGCCATGCTCACCGTGCCCGCGGTCGCGGTCGTGGGGCCGGCGGAGGGAGTTGCGACGTGCGTGCGTGCGCGCTGCGCGTCCTCGCTGCGCCCCAGGAATTCGTAAGCCTTCGCGAGCAGCTCCCAGTCGGCGTCGGTTCCGCCCCCGCCTGCCAGGCGCGCCTCGAGCCCCGCGATAGCGGCGTCCATGGATTGCGCGGCGGACGCGGCAGTCGCGGTTCCCCCGGGCGCGGCGCTGGGCGCGTGCGGATTGTCAGCGCCGACGGTGCGGTGCGAGGAGACGGCGAGCCCGAGGCTCGCGGCGGCGACCACAAAGGCGACGATGAGAGCGCCGGCAATGAGCCAGGCGTTGCGGGCGCGCAGCAGCGCGCGCGCGCGCGGCGCGAGCAGCGGCACGAACCAACATGTCAGGATGCCGATCACGAGCCCGGCAATGAACCAGACGCTAACCAAGACATACCTCCCCGGTCACCGAGTCTCCGGCGGGCAGTGGCGCCAACGTACAGGCGGACGGCGGCCGCGTAACGCTGTCTTAAGCGACCGACAGCGTCTTACTTTGCCGACACGCGAGACGGATTTCCGGCTGGCCACTCTCGCACGCGGTCGCCCGGAGGCGATTGCAACGCCATCGCAGATTGTTAGAGTGGGCAGGACAGTCCCGCGGTCCTGTGAGTCAAGTCACAGAGCAGGCCGGGCATCTGTGTGCTGAATGGCGCACCCGCGCCTGCGCGCAGCGAGGCTGCCGCGCCTGCCACGTGCGGATGTTGGTGTTGGTATTGTCTCGATGGATACCCTGACGTGCCTCGTCTACGTGATTCCGGCCGCGGCGCTGCTGGTATGGCACGTGCTGCGCCGACGCAGGCTCGAGCACCGCAGCGTCGCCGCGCAGGAGAAGACCGGGGCGGCCGAGCCGGCCTCCATCCATCCGGCGATCAACCCGACGCGCTGCATCGGTTGCAGCTCGTGCATCAAGGCCTGCCCGGAGCAGGCGCATCACGATGTCCTCGGCCTGGTCGGCGGGCGCGCCGTGCTCGTCAGCCCCGGCGACTGTATCGGCCACGGCGCCTGCAAGACCGCCTGTCCGGTCAACGCCATCACGCTGGTGTTCGGCAGCGAGCGCCGCGGGGTCGACATTCCCCTCGTCAGCCCGAGCTTCGAGTCCACCGTACCCGGCATGTTCATCGCCGGCGAGCTCGGCGGCATGGGCCTGATCCGCAACGCCCTCGAGCAGGGCAGGCAGGCGATCGAGGCGATTGCCCAGCGCCGCGCCGGCGGCGCTAACGGGCTGCTCGACGTGGTGATCGTGGGCGCGGGGCCGGCGGGCTTCGCCGCCACTCTGACCGCCAAGTCGAAGGGCATGCGCTACCTGACCCTCGAGCAGGAGTCGCTCGGTGGCGCCGTATTCCAGTACCCGCGCGGCAAGCTGGTGATGACCGCTCCCGCGACGGTGCCGCTGCTCGGCAAGGTGAATTTCCGCCAGACGAGCAAGGAGGCGCTGCTGCAGTTCTGGCAGGAGGCCGAGCGCAAGACCGACATCAGGATCAATTACCGTGAGCGGGTCGAGGACATCACCCGCACCGGCGACGGGTTCACGGTCAAGACGAGCAAGGGCGCCTACCAGGCGCGCAACGTGCTGCTCGCGATCGGCCGGCGCGGCACGCCGCGCAAGCTCGGGGTCCCCGGCGAGGACCTGTCGAAGGTCGTATATCGCCTGATCGACCCGGAGCAGTATGCCGGCCAGCAGGTACTCGTCGTGGGCGGCGGCGACAGCGCCCTCGAGGCGGCGGCCAGCATCGCCGAGGCGGTCGGCGGCGGAGTGGTGCTGTCCTACCGCGGCGCCGATTTCGATCGCGCCAAGGCGCGCAATCGCGACCGCATCGACAGCGCCGCGCGCGGCGGCAAGCTCAAGGTACTGATGAAGTCGAACGTCAAGCAGATCGAGCCGCAGGCAGTGGCGCTCGAGCACGAGGGCGCGATGCTCAACGTGCGCAACGACGCGGTGATCGTCAGCGCCGGCGGCGTGCTGCCGTCCGATTTCCTCAAGCGCATCGGCATCACGGTCGAGACCAAACGTGGCACGGTCTGAGTGCGCGCTGCTGGTGCTCGGGCTGCTGGCCGCGGGTACGGCCCTGCCCGTGTCCCGGCCGGCGGATCCGCTCGAGAGCGTCAAGGCCGCGATTCGGGTGAAAGACTTCACGGCCGCGGCCAACGCGCTCGAGCATCTCGCCGCCGCCGGCAATGCCGAGGCCCAGTACCTGCTGGCGGTATTCTTTCTGAACGGCCTGCGCGGGCCGCCCGATCCAGCCGCGGCCCGCTCCTGGCTGGAGAAGTCGGCGGCCCAGGGCAATGCGCGCGCCGCCTTCAGCCTCGCGACCCTGTGCACCGATGCCGCTCCGCCCGATCCGCAGTGCGCGGCGCACTGGCTGGCCCGCGCGCGCGAGCTGGGTTTGCGTGCGCCCGCGCCCCCTGCCGGGACCACGGCTCCCCGCCAGGAGCTGCCCTCGAGCCTGCTGCCCGCGGCGCAGCTCAAGGATCCCGCCGTGCGGCGCGAGGCGCTCTGGGCGGCGGCTGCGGACGCCGACCTGCCGAGCCTCGAAGCGCTGGCGGATCCTGAGCTGACCTCGGCCCGTGACGAATTCGGGCGCGGCGCACTGGCGCGTGCCGCGCAGGCCGGCTCGGGCGCCGGCGTCGCGCTCCTCATCCGCCGCGGCGCTCCGCCCGATGCCGTCGATGACCACGGCGTGACGCCGCTGATGCTGGCCGCGCGCAGCGGCGAGCCCGCCGCCATCGAGGTGCTGCTGGCCGCGCATGCGAACGTCGCTGCCGCGGACCGCGCCGGCAACACGGCGCTGATGTACGCCGCTCTCAGCGGCCGCATCGATGCGGTCGACCGGCTGCTGGCGGCGGGTGCGAGCGTGACGGCGCGCGACGCGCAGGACTGGTCGGCGCTCGATTTTGCGCAGCAGCGCGGCGTTGCCGACGTCGTGGCACGACTGGCCGCGAAGGGCGCGACCGCCTTGCCGCGGCATGCAGTCGAGTCGGAAAGCCCGCCGACCAGCGTGCAACGTGCCCAGCGTGACCTGTACGCCGGCTGGCCGGACCTGGCGGTCGTGGCCGCGCGTCCGGCTCCCGAGCTCCTGCACACGGTGCTCGCTCACGGAGCCGACCCCAACGCGGCGACCCGGGACGGGCTGCCGATGCTCAGCGTCGCCGTGGTGAGCGGCACAGCCGCCGGCGTCGAGGCGCTGCTGGCGGCCGGCGCGCAGACGGCGCATGGCGACGCGCACGGCGCCTCGCCGCTGCTGCTCGCGGTGCGCGAGGGCCGCGCGGACGTCGTGGCGGCGCTGCTCTCGCACGGGGCCTCCGCCGACGGCGCCGCTCAGGATCCCGAGCCGCCGCTGGTGGCCGCCGCCAAGGGCGGGCGCGGGGCGGTGGTGCGCGCGCTGATTGCCGCGCACGCACACCTCGAGGCGCGCGATGCCAGCGGCAGCACCGCACTGATGATTCTCTCGCAGTCGACCGACACCGAGAGCCTGCGGGCGCTGCTCGACGCCGGTGCGGCCACCGAGGGGGTCGACAGGTCGGGCCGCACGGCACTGTGGTACGCGGCCCGCGCCGGCCGCGCCGAGAGCGCGCGGCTGCTGCTCGAGCACAGCGCGAGCGCCGACCACCCCGACGCCGATGGCGTGACTCCGCTGGCCGCCGCCTGCGGCGCGGGGGCCGCGCCGGCCGTGGAGCTGATCCTCGCCAGGGGCGCGGGTATCGATGCGCGCACGGCGCGCGGCGACACCATGCTGATGCTCGCCGTCAATGCCGGCAACGCCGACATCGTCGAGCGCCTGCTCGCCCGCCACGCCAATGTCGACGCCCAGAACAGTTTCGGCGACACGGCGCTCATCGTCGCGAGCCGCAACGGCGATGCGGCGCTGGTGCGCCGCCTGGTCGATGCAGGCGCGAGCACCCGGTTGCGCAACAAGGACCGCAAGAGCGCCGCGGACATCGCCACTGCGCGCTCATTTGCGGCCATCGCCGGGCTGCTGGGCGGCGCCTGACCGGCCCGGGCCGCTGCGGCCGGGCCGCGCGCGGCTCAGCCGGGA
>DASPOP010000059.1:0-6838 GCA_035625955.1 Steroidobacteraceae bacterium
GGCCTCGCCGCTCACAGTGGTCGCTTCGAGGTCGCCGGCGGCATGCTTGAGCTCGAGATCGCCGCTCACCGTGCTGACGTGCAGCTTCGCCGGCTGTCCCTTGCCCCGGAGCTTCAGGCTGCCGCTCACCGACTTCACCTCGATGTCCGAGGGACCGATCTCGGCCGTAATGTCGCCGCTCACGGTCTTCAGGCGCTGGGCGCCTGGCACGCCGGTGGAGGTGACGTTGGCGCTCACGGCCGAGACCTCGAGCGAGCTGTCCTTCGGCACCTGCACCCGCAGGTGCGTCTCGTCGTGCCCGAAGTTGAAGGACGCGCCCGAGTGCCGCTGGATCACGCGGACCACGGTGTGATCGCCCGAGCTGGTGACCTCGACGCGATCGACGTCGGAGGTGAGCTCGGCCTTGACGCTCACGGCGGGGCGGTCCCAGCCGCTCACGTCGATCGTGCCGTTAGTGCTCGAGATCTCCACCACGCCGCGCGCCTGTGCGGGCACCTCGCGCTCGAAGGTCCCGGGGGTGTCGCTGCCCCAGACTGAAACGCTCGCAAGCAGCGCGATCGCTGCGGGCAGTAACCGGTGAGTCAAGTGCATGTCAAATCCCCTTGCCAGCGTCGCTGGCCTCGTGCACGTCTGTGAGGACGCGCATCTCATCCTGGTAAGTGTTTACGAGCAGCTCCTGCAGCAGCGCATTGCCCGGATCCTTGCCGAGCGCGTTCTCGAGCTCCTGCTTGGCCTTGCCGATGGTCTCGAGGCTCGCCATCACCTTGGCGCGGCTCGCAGGCGGAAGCGATGCGAGCTTCGCGCCGAGCGAGCGCATCAGCGCCTGGTGCTGGCGCTGGTAGCGCGGGTCGGTGACCCACGCCGTCTGCAGCGTGCCGGACTCCGGGCGCGCGAGCTGCGCGGCCGGAGCCGGGCCCGCGCCCGGGAGCACGCTGCGCCCGATCCACACGCCCACCGCGACGCAGCCCACCATGGCCGCCGCCGCCAGCCATCGCAGCGGTGCCGCCGTGCCGCGGCGCGCAGCGCCTGCCGCAACCGGCGGGCGCCTGGCGCTGTTGCCTCCTGCGGCGATCTGCGCCTCGATCTGCGGCCACAGGTCCCGCTTGGGCTCGATCGCCTGCGGCAGGTCGTGCAGCGTGGTGACGCTGTCCTTGGGGCCCCGCTCGGTCATGTCAGCCAACCTCCACGTTCAACCGCTCGCGCAGCAGCTTCCTGGCACGGTGCAGCTGTGCCTTGCACGTGCCCTCCGCCACGCCGAGCATCTGCGCCGCCTCGGTATGCGAGTAGCCGTACAGGGCGTGCAGCACCAGCGCATCGCGCGCGCCTTCCGGCAGCGTCCCGATCGCGTCCTCGATCTCCTGCACTTCCACCGGCGTCTCCAGTGTCCAAACGGGCTCGACGCCCTCCTCCGCCTCGACCTCCAGCTTCGGCACCGGCTCGTCGCGCGCCGCCCTGCGGCGCTTGGCGAGCGCCACGTTGACCGCGATGCGATGCAGCCACGTGCCGAACGAGCTGCGGGTCTCGAACTGTGCGAGCGCGCGCCAGGCGTTGATGAAGGTCTCCTGGGTGCAGTCCTCCGCCGTGTGCGGCTCGCGTGTCATGCGCAGGCACAACCCGTACACCCGACCGGTATGCTCGCGGTAGAGCCGCTCGAAGGCACGGGCATCCCCGGCACGGGCCCGCTCTACCAGCGCCCCCTCCCAGTCGATCGGTTCCTCGACCTGCGCAAGTGTCATCGGTGAGTTAGAGGCGCGCCGGCCAGTCGCGGTTTAAATGCGGCACGTCGCTGATGGACAACAGCTTTTCCCGGAACTCCGACACACTGGCGTCCTCTAACGGGACTCGAGGCGCGGGAAGGCATTGTGGCGATGCGACAAATGTGGGGACAGCTGTGGAAACCGCCGGCCGAGGCGCTCGATTCCATTGGCTCGGCGCTGGGCGAGCACTGGCGCAAGGCGCGCGAGAGCACCGTGCGGCTCTTCTGGTCGACCCCGGTCAGCTGGCTCGAGGCGCATAAGCTACGCCCTCCCGTCACCACCTCACCAGCGGCGGAAGACTCATCAGGTACGCGTCCGGATCCGCATCGGTACTGAAGCCGAAGCGGGTGCCCCGGTCGTAGACCAGATTGAACTCGACGTAGCGTCCTCTCTTCACCAGCAGCCGCTCGCGCGCCGCCTCATCGTACGGGGTGTCCTTGCGCCGCGCGACGATCCGCGGATAGACGCCGAGCACCGCCTCCCCGACGGCGCGCACGAAGGCGAACTCGCTCCCGGCGGCGCCCGCCGCGAGGTCGTCGAAAAAGATCCCGCCGACGCCGCGCGGCTCCTGCCGGTGCGGCAGGTAGAAGTAGCGGTCGCACCAGGCCTTGTATTCGTCGTACGCGCCGGGGCGGTAGGTCGCGCACGCCGCCTCGAGCGCCGCATGAAACTCGGCGGTGTCTGCGGCGATGGGAAACGTGGGGGTGAGGTCCGAGCCGCCGCCGAACCAGGCGCGGCTGGTGGCGAGATAGCGCAGGTTCATGTGCATCGCCGGCACGTAGGGGTTCGCCATGTGCGCGACCAGCGAGATACCGCAGGCAACGAAGTGGCCTTCAGCCTCCGCCGCACCGGCCACCTGCGCTCGCGCCTCGGGGGCCAGCACGCCCCAGACGTGGCTCACGTTCACGCCCACCTTCTCGAAGACCGAGCCGCGCATGAGACGCGCCTCGCCGCCGCCGGCCAAGCGGTGGCCGTCGGGCTTCTTCCACGCGCGCGCCTCGAAGCGGCTCGTCGGCTCGAAGGCCTCGAACGCCGCGCAGAAGCGCGCCTGCAGGTCGCGGAAATAACCGGTCGCGGTCGCGGCGAACGTGACCGCCTCGGTCTCGCGCGCTGGCGCTCCGCTAGGGGTGCTCATGCACGAAGTCCACGAGGCGCGCCACCGCATCCGGATCGGTGTCCGGCCAGATGCCGTGGCCGAGGTTGAAGATGTGCCCCGGGGCGTTGCCCGCTTCGGTGAGCACCGCGGCGGCCGCCCGGGTGAGCTCGGCGGGAGAGGCGAACAGCGCCGCGGGATCGAGGTTACCCTGCACCGCCTTGCCGGGCCCGAGCACCGCGCGCACCTGCGAGAGCGGCGAGCGCCAGTCGACGCCCACCACATCCACGTCGAGGCCGGCGACCGCACCCATGAGCGCGCTGCCCTGATTCAGATAGTAGATGAGTGGCACTCCGAGGGCCTTGAGCGAGGCGAGCGTACGGCGCACGGCGGGCAGCGCAAAGCGCGCGTACTCGCGCACCCCAAGCAGCCCCGCCCACGACTCGAACAGCATCAGCGCCTGCGCCCCGGCCGCAGCCTGTGCGGCCAGGTAAGCCGCCATGGCGTCCGCGAGATGCGTCAGCAGCCGCTCGGCGTCCTCCGGCTGCGCATAGAGGAAGGTGCGCGCCGGCGCAAACTCTTTCGACGGCCGGCCGCACACGAGATAACAGAGGAGCGTGAACGGTGCGCCCGCGAAGCCGATGAGCGGCACCCCACGCGGCACGCTGCGGCGTACCTGGCGGATCGTCTCCAGCACGAAGGGCACGTCGCGCGCGGGCTCGAGCGCGGGAAGCGCGGCAATCTGTGCCGCGGTGCGAACGGGCACGCGCACCACGGGCGCGGGCTCGAACGTCAGTCCCACTCCCATCCCCTGCAGCGGCGTCATGATGTCGCTGAAGAGGATCGCCGCATCGAGCTCGAAGCGCCGCAAGGGCTGCAGAGTCACTTCGGCGGCGAGCTCAGGCGTGCGGGTGAGTGTCTCGAAGTCGACCTTCGAGCGCAGCTCGCGATACTCGGGGAGGTAGCGCCCGGCCTGACGCATGATCCAGATGGGCCGATGAGCCGCCGGCTGGCGACGGCAGGCCGCGAGGAACGGGCTCGGGGCAGTGCCGGTTTCCGCGCCGCCTTCGCTCATGCGCGCAGCCATCGCGCGACCTCCGGTGCGAAGTAACTGATGATGAGGTCGGCGCCGGCGCGCGCGATCCCGGTGAGAGTCTCGAGCACGGCGGCGCGCTCGTCGATCCAGCCGCGCTCGGCGGCCGCCTTGATGAGGCTGAACTCGCCCGACACCTGATAGGCCACCACCGGCACGCGCACCGCGTCCTTCACCTGGCGGATGACGTCGAGATAGGGACCCGCGGGCTTCACCATGACGAGGTCGGCACCCTCGGCGACGTCGGTCAACACCTCGCGCAGCGCCTCGCGCGCATTCGCCGGATCCATCTGATAGGAGCGGCGATCGCCGAACGCCGGTGCAGATTCGGCCGCCTCGCGGAACGGACCGTAGAAGGCGGAAGCATACTTGGCGGCGTAAGAGACGATCGGCGTCGAGCTTAAGCCCTCGCGATCGAGCCGCGCGCGGATCGCCTGCACCCGCCCGTCCATCATGTCGCTCGGCGCGACCGCATCCGCTCCGGCGCGCGCGTAGTTGAGCGCGACCTCGGCGAGAGTCTCGATCGAGGAGTCGTTGTCGATGGTGCCGCCGTCGCGCACGTGCCCGCAGTGCCCGTGATCGGTCGCGCCGCACAGGCACACGTCCGCCCACACGAGGAGCTCGGGACAGGCGCCCTTGATCGCGGAGATCGCCTGGGCAGCGAGGCCGTGCGGGTCGCGGGCGGCACTCGCACGGGCGTCCTTCTCCGCCGGCGCGGCGAACAGCAGCACTGCCGGGACCCCGGCGCCGGCGGCCGACTTCGCCTCCTTCACCACCTCGTCGACGGAGAGCTGCGAGATGCCCGGCATACTGTCGACCGGATGACGCACGGCGCGCCCGGGCACGACGAACAGCGGATAGATGAGCGCATCGGGCGTCAGGCGCGTCTCGCGCACCATGCGGCGCCAGGCAGCCGACTGCCGGGTGCGCCGCGGTCTTTCCTGTGGGAAGGGCATCGTGGGACTCTCTTTTCAGGCTCTCTTTTGCAGCAGACGCAGGGTGGTGACCGCGAGTCCGTGGAGCGTCGCGGTCTCGGCGAGCGTGGCATTGCGCCCGTGCGCGGCGAGCTCGCGTGCGGTCGTGCGGCCGATCGCGACCGGCGGCGCGTGGTCGAGCAACCGCGCGAAATCCTCCTCGCCGAGCGCTCGCGCCAGCTCGGTCACGGCGGAGGGGCTGGCAAAGGTCACGGCACCCACTGCGCCGCGCTCGATCCAGGCGCGACATTCGGCCACGTCGAGCGAAGCGGACTCGGTCCGATAAGCCTCGACCTGCGTCACGACCGCGCCGAGCTCCCGGAGGCCGGCGGCGATCGTGGGGAGCGCCCGCGAGCTCGCGGGATAGAGCACACGGATACCGGAATCGTGAGCACCCCATTGCGCCGCGAAGGCCGCGATCAGCGCCGCGGCATTGGCTTCCTCGGGCGCGAGGTGCACCGGCCAGCCGCGCTGGGTCAGGGTGAGCGCGGTGGCCCGTCCGACCGCGGCGACCCGCAGCTGCGTGGGCGGCTTACGTTGCCGCTCGAGCACTGCCGCCACCGCGTGGCGGCTCGCAAACACGATCCAGGCGAAGGAGTCGAGGCGCGAGAGCGCCTCATCGAGCGCCTCGGAGTCCGCGGCCGTGACGCTCACCGCCGGCCACGAGAGTACCTCCAGCCCGAGGCTGCGGAGCTCGCGGCTCAAGGGGCCATCGGCGTTCTCCGCGCGGGTCACCACCACGGGCCGGATGCCGTGCTCGCCGCTCATGGCGCCGCCACCGCGAGCCTCGAGCGCTCGTGGGCGATCAGCTCCGCGGCGCCCGCCGCCAGCAGCTCGTCCGCGATCCGCTCGCCGAGCGCTATCGCCTTGGCGGGCGTCAGCGACCGGCAGGGTGAAGCGCTTGCCGTTCCGCGCGCGCGCAGCTCGCGCGACCCGTCGAGTGCGCACACGGCGGCCGTCAGCTCGAGGGTGTCGCCGCGCGCCTCGGCGAGCGCGCCGAGCGGCACCTGGCAGCCCCCTTCGAGACGCTGCAGCAGCGAGCGTTCGGCGCTCACCGCGAGCCGCGCGGCGGCATCGTCGAGCGCACGCAGCAGCCCGAGCGTCGCCTCATCGTCGGCGCGCGCACACACGCCGATCACGCCTTGCGAAACGGCGGGCGGAAACTCCTCCGGGGACAGGAATTCCGTGACGTGCTGCGTGAGCCCGAGCCGCGCGAGTCCGGCCGCGGCCAGAATGATCGCGTCGTAGTCGCCGCGCTGGAGGCGCTCGATGCGCGTCGGCACGTTGCCGCGCAGCTCCACCGGCACGGCGTCGGGGCGGATGCGCGCCAGGAAGGCGCGGCGCCGCAGGCTGCTCGTGCCGATGCGTGCGCGCGGCGGCAGCTGCCGCAGCGACTCGCCCGCGCGCGTCAGCAGCGCATCGCGCGGGTCCTGGCGCGCGAGGGTCGCCGCCAGCGCGAGCCCCGGCGCGAGCGCGGTCGGCAGGTCCTTCAGGCTGTGCACCGCGGCGTCGATCGTACCCTGCTCGAGCGCCGCGTCGATCTCGCGGGTGAAGAAGGCGCGGCCCTCGGTCTGCCACAGGGGCACCTCGCGCTGCGCATCGCCCGCGGTGCGGATGTGCACCAGCTCGATGCGCGGCGCCCCGGGGCGCTTGCTGAGCAGCGCTTCGACGTGCCGCGCCTGCCACAGCGCCAGCGCCGATGCGCGCGTGCCGATGCGAAGCGTGCGCGCGCTCATGGCTCGCCCTCCGCGAGGAAGCGGTAGCCGACTCCCCAAACCGTGAGGAAATGCCGCGGGTTGCCGGGATCGCGCTCGAAGCGCTTGCGGAGCCTCAGGATGAAATTGTCGACCGTGCGGGTGGAGGGGAACACGTCGTAGCCCCACACCCGCTCGAGCAGATCCTCGCGCGAGACGATCTCACC
>DASPOP010000060.1:0-20435 GCA_035625955.1 Steroidobacteraceae bacterium
GCGCCGCGCTGGTGCTCCTCGGCGCGGTGACGCTGCTCGCGCTGCTCGCGCCGCCCACGAGTCCCTGGGCGTTCGACAGCCTGGACTGGCGCCATCTGGCGCGACCCCCGGGGCTCACGGGCGCGCACTGGTTCGGCACCGACCGCCTCGGGCGCGATCTGTTCGTGCGCACGCTGCACGGCGTGCGGCTCTCGCTCCTGATCAGCGTGCTGGCGAGCGCCATCAGCGTCGGCATCGGATTCGCCTGGGGGGCGCTGGCGGGCTTCGTCGGCGGGCGGACCGAAGAGGCGATGATGCGCTTCGTCGACGTGCTCTACTCGCTCCCCTACCTCTTCATCGTGATCATCCTCGGCACGGTGATCGGCCGTGGCAGCATCGGGGTGCTGCTGCTCGCCATCGCCGCGGTCGGCTGGCTGACTACGGCGCGCATCGTGCACGGCCAGACGCTGCAGCTGAAGCGCCGCGAGTTCATCGAGGCGGCGCGCGCCACCGGGGTGCCGACGGCGGGGATCCTGCTGCGCCACGTGATGCCGAACCTCGCCGGCACGGTGGTGGTCTACGCGACGCTCACCGTGCCGCAGATGATCCTGTTCGAAAGCTTCCTCTCCTTCCTCGGCCTCGGCGTACAGGAGCCGTACGCGAGCCTCGGCAATCTCATCAACGCAGGGGCGCAGGAGATGGAGTCGGCGCCCTGGATGCTGCTGGTTCCGGCGGCGTTCCTGGTGCTGCTGCTTGCGTGCCTCAACCTGCTCGGCGACGGCCTGCGCGATGCCCTCGACCCGCGCGAGCACTGAAGCCGCGGCGGCGGGCGCACCGCAGGCGCTGCTCACGCTCGAGCGGCTCACGGTGACGTTCGCGACCGCGGCGGGGGCGGTCAACGCCGTCGAGGACGTCTCGCTCTCGGTCGCGCCAGGGGAATGTCTAGGGGTAGTGGGCGAGTCGGGCGCCGGCAAGAGCCAGGCGTTCCTCGCCGTCATGGGGCTGCTCGCGGCGAACGGCAGTGCACGGGGGAGCGCGCGCTTCGACGGCAGCGAGCTTCTCGGCCTGCCGGCGGCGGCGCTCGACCGGGTGCGGGGCGTGAGCATCGGCATGGTGTTCCAGGATCCGATGACCTCGCTCACCCCGCATCTGCGGATCGGCGATCAGGTCGCCGAAGTCATGGTGCGCCACCTGCATCTGCGCCGCGCAGCGGCGCGCGGCCGTGCGCTCGAGCTCCTCGAGCGCGTGCAATTGACCGACCCCGCGCAGCGCATGCGCCAGTACCCGCACGAGCTCTCGGGCGGCATGCGCCAGCGCGCAGGGATCGCGATCGCGCTCGCCTGCGGACCGAAGCTGCTGATCGCGGATGAGCCGACGACGGCGCTCGACGTGACGGTGCAGGCGCAGATTCTCGCGCTGCTCGCCGCCCTGAAGCGTGAGCGCTCGATGGCGATGGTGCTCATCACCCATGACATGGGCGCGGTGGCCGGGGTCGCCGACCGCGTGGCGGTCATGCGCGCGGGCCGCCTGGTCGAGACGGCCGCGGTGGCGACCATCCTCAAGTCGCCGGGCGATCCGTACACGCGCGAGCTGGTGAGCGCGGCGTCGCCGGCGTCGGCCGCTGCGCAGGCGTCCGCCGCAGCGCCGCACAGCAGGGCGCTCGCGGTCTCGGGCCTCAGCGTCGAGTTTCCGGTCGGCCGCGGCTGGCTCAAGTCTCCGGCGCGCCTCACGGCCCTCCGCGGCGTCGGCTTCGAGCTCGGTGCCGGCGAGGCGCTCGGGGTCGTGGGGGAGTCGGGTGGCGGGAAATCGACCCTGGCGCGGGCCGTGCTCGCGCTGCTGCGCCCCACGGCAGGTGAGGTGGTGTGGATGGGCCGGGATCTGCTCGCGCTCAGGCCGAGCGAGCTGCGCTCGCTCCGCGGCGAGCTGCAGATCGTCTTCCAGGATCCCCTGGGCTCGCTCGATCCGCGCATGACGGTGAGCCAGATCGTCGGTGAGCCGTTGCGCGTGCATCGGCCGCAGCTCGACGCGCAGGCGCGCGCGCAGGCCATCGCGGCGATGCTGCGCCGGGTGGAGCTCGGTGCGGAGCTTTCGGACCGCTACCCGCACGAGCTCTCGGGCGGACAGTGCCAGCGCGTCGGCATCGCGCGCGGCATGATCCTGCAGCCCCGGCTGCTCGTCTGCGACGAGCCCCTGAGCGCACTCGATGGGCCGACGCAGCGCGAGATCCTGACGCTTCTCGAGCGGCTGCGGCGCGAGTCGGGGCTGAGCCTGCTGTTCGTCAGCCACGATCTCGCGCTGGTGCGGCGGCTGTGCGAGCGGGTCCTGGTGCTGTACCTCGGCACCATGATGGAGCTGGCGCGCTCGGAGAGCCTCTATACGCGGCCGCGCCATCCCTACACGCGCGAGCTCCTGGCCGCCGTGCCGGTCGCCGATCCCGATGTCCAGCCGGCGCGCCTGGAACGCACCCGGCCGGGCGAGCCGCCGTCACCGCTCGCACCGCCCAGCGGCTGCGTGTACCGCACGCGCTGCCCGCACGCGCTCGGCATCTGCGCCGAACGCGTGCCCGAGTGGCAGGAGAGCGGCGCGGGTGACCGCGTGGCCTGCCATCGCTGGCGAGAGCTCGTCTAAAGAGGCACATGGATGTGCCCGCCGCCGCAGGCGGCGGGCGGCGCGCCGAAACCGCGCTTTTGGCGCGCCGCCGCGAGCATCGTGACAGGATGCCCGATGCGAGCTTGGAAAGTTACGTTATTCTCCCCGTATGAAGACCGAATCCGGCATCCGCCCCAGCGCCGCCCTGCAGCACGTGCGCTATGAGATCCGCGGGCGCCTCGCCCGCAGGGCCCTCGAGCTCGAGCGCCAGGGGTACGAGATCATTTCGCTCAACATCGGCAACCCGCGCGCCTTCGGCTTTCGAACCCCCGAGACCATGCGTCTCGCGATGATCGAGAACCTGGGACAGGCCGAAGGCTATTGCCACCAGAAGGGAATCTTTCCGGCCCGCGAGGCCGTGGTGATGCAGCAGCAGGAGCGTGGCGTCTCCGGGGTCACCGCCGAGGAGGTCTTCATCGGCAACGGTGTGAGCGAGCTCATCGACCTCACGCTGCGGGCGCTGCTCTCCGACGGCGACGAAGTGCTGGTGCCGAGCCCCGACTATCCGCTGTGGACGGCGGCGGTGACCTTGAACCGCGGGCGCGCGGTGCACTATCCGTGCCGGCCGGCGCAGGGCTTCGTGCCGGACCCGGCCGAGATCGCGCGGCTCATCACGCCGCGCACGCGCGCGCTGGTCATCATCAATCCCAACAATCCGACCGGCGCGGTCTACCCGCGCGCGGTGCTCGAAGCGCTCGCCCGGCTCGCCGAGCGCCACGGCCTGGTGGTCTTCAGCGACGAGATCTACGACCAGATGACCTATGAGGGCGCCGAGTTCGTCCCCATGGCGACCCTGGTGCACGACACGCTGTGCGCCACGCTCTCGGGGCTCTCCAAGGTGTACCGCGCCTGCGGCTATCGCGCCGGCTGGGCGGTGTTCTCGGGCCGTGTGCATGCGGCAGCCGATTATCTCAACGCCCTCGAGCTGCTCGCATCGCTCCGTCTGTGCTCGAACGTCATGGCGCAATGGGCGGTGCAGACGGCGCTCGGCGGACACCAGAGCATCCGCGAGCTCGTCGCTCCCGGCGGGCGCCTGTACGAGTCGCGCGCCGTGATCCTCGAGGCCGCAGCGAGCAGCCGCCATCTCACGCTCGCGCCGCCACGGGGAGCGATGTACGCCTTCGTGGGCGTCGAGGAAGCGGGCCTGCCGGGATTCGACGACCAGCAGTTCGCGCTCGATCTCCTCGAGCAGAAGCACGTCCTGGTCGCGCCCGGCGTGAGCTTCAACGTGCCGTACCGCAATCACTTCCGCATCACGAATCTCCCCGATGCGGCGACGCTGCGGGAAGTGTTCAGCCGCATCGAGGAGCTGCTCGCTGCCTACGCGAGCGGTGAGCGGCGCTCGGGCGCCGAGGCGCAGGACAACGTGGTGAGCGCCAAGTCGTACTTCAAGTAAACTATCCAAATATATCGTAATAGCCTGTTTTGTTTAGGCTAATCAGCGACGTAGTCGAGCAGATCGAGCGCGGCGCGACGGTGGTCGTTCCCACTCGCCAGCGCTCGCACGCGGTGCGCCTCGCGCACGCGGCGGCCCGGCTTCAGGGCGAGGCGCGCGTTTGGACGAGTCCCGCGGTGCTGGTGCCATCGGCGTGGTTGCGGCGCGAGTGCGAGCGCCGTGCCGAGAGAGCCCCCGCCGAGTGGCCGCGCCTGCTCGGCCCCACGGAGGAATGGTGGCTGTGGCGTGAGGCGGCCCGGGAAGCGGCACGCGAGGCGGCCGGCCGCAATCCGTTCCTCTCCATCGAGCCGCTGGCGGAAGCTCTGCGGCGCGCGAACGAGCGTGCAGCCGAATGGGACATCGCGCTTCAACGGGCACCGCTCGAGAGCGAGCCGGGCCTGCTGTTCGAGGCGCGGCGGATCTTCACGGCACGCTGCCGCGAGCTCGGCGCAGCCAGCGTCAGCGCATCGATCGCGCGCCTCGAGCCGGGCGCCGCGGACCGGGCCTTGCGGCTTTGCGGGTTCGATGCGGTGCCGCGTGCTCTCGCGCGCCTGACGAGCTCCGCCAGCGCGGCGGACAGGCGCGCAGCGGGTACGCGCGTCAGCCCGCGCGGCGTGCGCACGGCGGACGGGGAGGCGCAGCTCGAGGCGATCGCCGCATGGTGCCGTGAGCGCCTGCGCGCTTCGCCCGATGCAAGACTGCTGGTGATGCTGCCCGGATCTGCGGCGGCTCGCGAGCGTCTGGCGGACCTCATTCGCGGCTGCCTCGATGCGGGCGCGGTGCTCAGCGGCCGGGGCGACGGGCGCCCTCTGGTCGGAATCGAAGGGGGCGAGCCGCTCGGCTCCCAGGCGCTGCCCGCGCAGGCGCTGCTGTCTCTCACGATCCTCGCCGGCGGCGCGCTCGAGATCGAGTCGATCGGCCAGTGGCTGTCGTCTCCCTGGTGGGGCGGCATCGCGGCCGCGCCGCGCGCGGCCCTGGCGCAGTTCCTGCGCCAGCGCGGTAGCGCGACCTGCGGCCTGCGCGAGCTCCTGGGCGCGCTGCAGCTCGCACCGCGCGAGCTCAGGGTTGCGGCGCGCGAGCTCGAGGCGCTCACGCGACGCGCGGCGAGCCGGCTCGGCGAGGGCGGCGCATCGCCGCGGCGCTGGTCCGAGCGCTTCGACGCCGCGCTCGCAGCACTCAGCTGGCCCGGCGTGCTGCCGCCCGACAGCGCCGTGCAGCAGACGCGGCTGCGCTGGCGCAAGCTGCTCGAGGAATTCGGCGAGCTCGCCGCCTGTGCCGGGAGCCTCGGGCGCGAGGCGGCGCTCGAGCAGCTGCGCTCGCTCGCCGCTCACACCACGTACCGCCCGGCGGACGAGGACGTGCCGGTGACGATCTCCCCGATGCTGGCCGATCCGGTAGTGGTGTATGACGGCATCTGGGTTGCGGGCCTCACCGCCGACGCGTTTCCCACGCCGGTGACACCCGACCCGTTCCTGCCGCTGCAGGCGCAGCTCGCGGCCGGCATGCCGGAGGCGAGCGCCGCCGGCCGCCGCGTGCAGGCGCAGTCGCTCCTCGATGCGTGGCGGCGCACGGCCTGCGAGCTCGTGCTCTCCCTGCCGGCCCGCGAAAAAGACCTCGAGCTCCTGCCGAGCCCCTGCCTCGCGGGCCTCGCGCTCGCCGAGCAGGCGCCGCGCGCGCTGTGGCTGCCGCTCACGCTGCATCGCGACGGCTGCACGGAAGGGCGCGAGGATGCGCACGGCGTCGCGTTCACCGCGCCCGCGCCGCTGCCTGCGGGCACCCGTGCCATCACATTGCAGAACGACTGCGCCTTTCGCGCTTACGCGGAGCTGCGCCTCGGCGCCGTCGCGCCCGAGCACGCCGAGCCCGGCGTACCGATGGATCAGCGCGGCTTGCTGCTGCACGCGGCATTGCAGCTCTTGTGGGAGCGGCTGCGCGACTCGACGGCGCTCGGCGCCCTCGGGGACGGCGCGCTGGATACGCTCATCGCGGACTGCGTGGCGCGCGGCGCCCAAGCGCTGCAGGTCGAGGTGCGCGGCCGCGGGCGCCGTCCCCGCCCGGTGCCCGACGGGCAGTTCGATCTCTTCAGCGTGCTGTCGCCCGCGCTGGCGCGCGAGTGTGCGCGTGCGCAGCGTCTCATCCGCCGGCTCTGCGACCTCGAGCGCACACGGACGCCGTTCACCGTAGAGGCGACCGAGCAGACGATGGAGCTCGCGCTCGCGGGTGCGCGGGTGCGCATGCGGCTCGACCGCATCGATTCGATCGCCAGCGCCGGGCGGGCGGTGCTCGATTACAAGAGCGGACGGCGGGAAGCTCCGGACTGGTATGGCGAGCGGCCTACCTACCCGCAGCTGCTCGCCTACCTCGCGGCCCTGGGGGCGGACGTGGTGGCGCTCGCCACCGTCAACCTCACCGCGCGCGAGGTGCGCTTCACCGGCGTGGCGGCGAGCGCCGACGTTCTGCCGCGAGTGAAGGCAATTCCGGCGGTGACGGGGGCAGCTGCGGCCGACTGGCGCGCGCAGCAGCAGGCGTGGGTCGCGCTCATCGAGCGGCTGATCCGCGCCTTCCTCGCAGGAGAGGCGCGCGTCGATCCGGCGCCGGGGGCCTGCGACTACTGCCACCTGACGGATCTGTGCCGCATCGGCGCACACCTGGCCCCGGAGCTGCGCACCTTCACGGACGAAGCCGATGAATGACCCGCGCGAGCGGCTCGACGATGCGGCGCGCCGCGCGGCGGCGGAGCCGACGGCCTCGATTCTGCTCGAGGCGCCGGCCGGCTCCGGCAAGACGGCGGTGCTGACGCAGCGGTTCCTGAAGCTCCTCACGACGGTCGATGATCCGGGGGAGATCCTCGCCATCACCTTCACCCGCAAGGCGGCCGCCGAGATGCGCTCGCGCGTCATCCGCGCGCTGCGCGCGGAGCTGCCGGCGGGAGATCCCGGCGCCGCGGCGCTCGCCCCGCTGGCCGCGGCGGCACGTGCGCACGGCGCGGCCCGCGGCTGGAAGCTCGAGGCGGAGCCCGAGAGGCTGCGCATCCAGACCATCGATTCCTTCAACTACTGGCTGGCGAGCCAGCTGCCGGTCGCCTCGCGTGCCGGCGGCGTACTCAGCATCACGGAGAACGCCGCCGAGCTCTACCGGCGCGCCGCGCGGCGGACGCTGCTCGCGGCGGAAGGCGAGCCGGCGCTCGCCCCGGACGCCCAGCTGCTGTTCGAGCGGCTCGACAACCACTGGCTCAATCTCGAGCGGCTCATCGCCCAGATGCTCGAGCAACGCGGGCACTGGCTGCGCTTCGTCATCGCCGAGGATCCGGACTCCCTGTGTCGCAGAGTGAACCAGAGTCTGGCCGCCGAGACGTGCGCACGCCTCGCGGCGCTGCGCTCGCTCCTGCCCGAGGCGCTGCGCCGCCGTGCCGAGAGCCTGCCGGGCGGGGGGCCGCTCGGGCCGGCGCCGGCCGACCTCGGGCATTGGACGCACTTCGCGCATCTCGTGCTCACCCGCAACGACTGGCGCAAGCAGCTCTCCGCCCACCGCCTGCGGCCCGGCTTCACCGATCCGGCCGTGCGCAGCCGGCTCAGGGACCTCATCGAGGATCTGCGCGCCGCCCCCGGGGTGCGTGCGGCGCTCCTCGAGCTACGGCGCGCGCCCGCCGCACAGCTCGAGGCGGCGGATGCCGCGGCGCTCGCCGCGCTGGCGCGCCTGCTGGCGCGCGCCGCGGCGGAGCTGCACGCCGCATTCGCGGAAGCCCAGCGCGTCGATTACACCTATGTCACCGGCGCGGCACGTCAGGCGCTCGCCGAGGGCGGCGAGCCGACCGAGCTCGCGCTGCGCACCGGCCTCGCGCTGCGGCACATCCTGGTCGATGAGTTCCAGGACACCTCGCTCGCGCAGGTGCAGCTGCTCGAGGCGCTCACGGTCGGCTGGGAGCAGGGCGACGGGCGGACGCTGTTCGTGGTGGGCGATCCCATGCAGTCGATCTACCGCTTCCGCGACGCGGAAGTAGGGCTCTTCCTGCGGGCGCGCGCCTCGGGCGTGGGGCGCGTGGCTCTCGAGCCGCTGCGGCTGCTGCGCAACTTCCGGGCCGAGCGGCCGCTGGTGGAATTCACCAACGAGCTCTTCGCCCAGGTCCTGCCGCCGGTCGACGAGTTGCGCGCCGGCGGCGTGAGTTACCGCGAGAGCCTCGCGACACGCGCGGCCGCGGCCGCGCTCGAGGGCATCCCGCCGGTCACGCTGCGTCTCTATCCCGGCGACTCCGGAGCGGAAGCGCGCGCCGTCGCCGCGCGGGTCGCGGAGCTGCGGCGGCTCGATCCCGCGGGCACGGTGGGCGTGCTGGTCGTCGCGCACGCGCACGCGGTTCCGGTCATCGCCGCGCTCGAGGCGCGGGGGCTCGCGCCGCTCGGCGTCGATCTGGTGCCGCTGCGCGAGCGGCTGGTCGTGCGCGATCTGGTGCAGCTCACGCGCGCCCTGCACGATCTCGCCGACCGCGCCGCGTGGCTCGCGGTGCTGCGCGCACCGTGGTGCGGAGCGCGGCTGACGACGCTCGCCGCGCTCTCCGGCGCGAAGGAGCGTGAGCTGCTCATCGAGGCGCTCGCCAACCCCGAGCGCCTGGCGCGCTGCGATCCGGGCGACCGCCTGAACCTCGAGCGGGTACGTGCGGTCCTGAGCGCGTCCTGCGCCGGACGCGGCGCCCGGCCGCTCGCGAGCTGGCTCGAGGCCACGTGGCTGCGCCTCGGGGCAGCCGATGCCTACACGCGCGGCGAGCTCGCCGATGCGCGCGCCTTTTTCGCCGCGCTGGCCGAGCGGACCGCGACCTATCCGTGGCGCGGGCCGCAGGAGCTCGAAGCGATCCTCGAGCAGCTCTACAGCGCTCCGGCTGGCGGCGAGAACCCCGTGCAGGTCATGACGATCCACCGGGCGAAGGGACTCGAGTTCGATCACGTGCTGGTGCCGGCGCTCGATCGCATCACGCGTGCGCCCGAGCGGCGCCTGCTGCGCTGGATCGATCTGCCGAGCGAGACCAGCGAGAGCAACCTGCTCATCGCGCCGGCCCCGATCGTCGGCGCACGCGAGGAAGAAGGCGACCTGAACGCGTATCTCAAGGACCTGATCCGCCAGCACGAGAGCCACGAGCGCGCGCGCGTCATGTACGTCGCGGTGACACGCGCGCGGCGCACTCTGTGGCTGTCGGCTGCGGCCGCGCCCGGCCCCGACGGGGTCGTGAAGCCCGACCGGCGCAGTGCCTTGCACGTCCTCTGGCCGGGCCTGGCGCCGCGCTTCGAGTCGGCCGGCGGCGGCGAAGGTTCGGGTGCCGCCGTAGTGCGCACCGGGCCGGTGCTGCGGCTGCTGCCGAGCTGGCGCGCCGCCGAGCCGCCGCCCGCGGTAACGGTGAAGCAGCTGCCGGCCGCCTTCCTCGCCTCGGAGCCCACCGAGTTCAGCTGGGTCGGGGAGACCGCGCGCCATGTCGGGACCGTGGTGCACGCCTGGCTCGCGCGCCTGTCGCTCGCGCCGCGCCTGCCGCCGGCGGAGGCGATCGCCGCCGAGAGCGCGGCGGTGCTCGCGGAGCTCGCCCGCGCCGGCGTGCCCGAGCGTGAGCGCGGCGAGGCGCGCGCGAGCGTGCTCGCGGCGCTCACGCAGACACTCGCCGACGAGCGCGGGCGCTGGATCCTCCACAGCGGACACCGCGAGGCGCACAGCGAGTGGGAGCTCTCGGGCGTCAGCGGCGGAATGCTGCGCAGCGTCGTCATCGATCGTTGCTTCATCGACGAGGACGGCACGCGCTGGGTGATCGACTACAAGACGAGCGTGCACGAGGGCGGCGGACTCGAGGAGTTTCTCGGCCAGGAGCTCGAGCGCTACCGCGCGCAGCTGGCAACCTACCGCGATCTGGCGCGTGGCCTGGGTCCGGAGCCGGTGCGCGCCGCGCTCTACTTTCCGCTGCTCGGCGCGCTGCGGGAGTTAGCGTGAGTCAGAACGTGCCGGCGATACTGAAGGGGCGGCGGCCGGCGGCATCCGGACTGCCGAGAAACTGCAGGGTGCTGACGAGCTCGGGCGCGGCATCGGCGCGCGGCGCCACCTGACCCTCGAGCACGTAGCCCGGCGGGTCGGTCAGGCGCAGCGTTCCCTGTACCGCGAGCGGGCCTCCGAGATCAGTGAGCGTGCCGACAGGCTCGATGCCGCCGCCGGGAAAGGCGAGGGCGTAGTTGCCGAGCGGCGTGACATGGCCGGTGCGCTGCGAGAGATCGTGCGCCTCGATGCGGCCCTTGAGCTCGGCGATGCGGCCGTGCGCCAGGCGCACGAGCGAGAGATCCGTGTGCACGCTGCCACGAAGCTGCGGCGGCAGGTGCGGAATCTGGCGCGGGTCGAGCTGGAGGTCCGCGATCAGGTTCTGCAGGCTGACATTCCCGCCGAGCCCGCAGGCGACGTCGGCGCTGCCCGTCACCGGCCCGTGCGCCAGCACGACGTGGGCCGCCAGCGTGCCGGTCAGGAGCCGCCAGGGCGCCACATCCCAGGTGAGATCCCCGAAGGGCAGACGTTCCAGCGTCAGCCCGCTGCAGGATCCGCTCCACAGCGAGCCGTCCGCGCTGGTACAGGCGATGGTCCCGGAGCGCGGCACGATCCAGCTGGCCGGCAGGCGCGACAGCAGGATGACCGCGAACGCGGCGGCGGCGAGCAGCGCGATCCAGAACGGCCGCGGCACTTCAGCCCGTGTGCAGCACGAGGGCGGCGTTCACCAGGCCGGGAGCGCCGGCACTGTCGATCGTGGCCGAGTCCACGCGGATGCCGTTCTGCTGCGCGAGGCGCGCGAGCCAGGCAACCAGCGTGTCGAAGGGCGCCTTCTGCAGGCGCAACGAGAGGCCCCCGGGCCCCGCGGGCTCGCTGCCGGCGAGCGAGCCGGACAGTCCCGACTCGCGCGCCGAACGGTCGACGATCACGAGCAGCGATTCTCCGGCCGCGGAGGGCGGCTGGGGCGAGGCGGCGAGCTCGGGGGCGACGCCCTGCATCCAGGCGAGGTCGTTACGCTTCCTGGCGAGCCGCTCGTGAGCCTGGGCGACGCTGCGGTCGAGGGGCAGCAGCACGCCGAAGACGAGCAGCAGCGGTGCGAGCACCGCGCCGGCCTGCACGATGCGCCGCTCGCGCCCGGAGAGCGCCGCGAACCACTGTGCGACGGACTCGAAGGACATGCCGGGCGACACGTTCATGGCGCGCGCCGCTAAGGGCCCTGCGAGTGGATCTGCACGCGCCCCTGGTAGGCGCTGCCGACGGTGTTGCCGCCGACCAGGTCCGCCTGCCAGCCGCCGTTACGCAGCTGCTGGCTCAAGTGATCGAGGCTCGCGGCATCGGGGGCGTTGAGCGTCAGCTCGAGGAGTCCATCGTGAAAGTTGAGCGACTGCACGCTCGTGGCGGCCACGCCGCCGCGCGCCTGCGCGACCGCCTGCAACGCGCCGAGCAGCCCACTCGAGCCGCCGCCGGTGCGTAGCGCGGCGAGGCGCTGCTCCATGCGCCGGCGGGCGTCGGTGGTGCCGGGATCGGCGGGCATGGCGCGGTGGAAAGTGTCCCGAATCGAGGCATCGAGCTCATGCTCCCGGGCTTTGAGCACGCGCAGCTCCGCCGCCTTGCCGACGACGTGCAGCGCGACGAGCGCCAGCAGCAGCAGCGCCGCGACGCGCCAGGCCGAGAGTCCCGCGGCCCGCGAGCTCTTC
The DNA here is from genome assembly GCA_035625955.1 of Steroidobacteraceae bacterium. GTDB lineage: Bacteria > Pseudomonadota > Gammaproteobacteria > Steroidobacterales > Steroidobacteraceae > 13-2-20CM-66-19. The sequence goes on from DASPOP010000060.1 coordinate 11,761, forward strand.
GGTGCGTAGCTTCCCTGCAGCAGGTTGATCGCCGCGGTGCCGGGGAGCTGCTGCGCGAACAGGGCGAGCGGGCCGTCACTCAGCAGCTGCACCTTGACGCTGGCGAAAGGCGCACGCGCCTGCTCGACCTGAGCGGAATGCTGCTGCCATTCGGCGGTGCCGCTGTAGAGAATCAGCCCGCGCGCGGCGCCCGCTGCGCCGGACTCGGCGGCCGCATCCGCGGCGGACGCCGCGGCGAGCGCGCCGGCTGCGCGCGGCGGCGATGCGGCGATGTCGAGGGCCTCGGCGAGCGCGTCGGTCGGCAGGGACACCGGCGGCGCGCCGGGCGCGCGTACGAACACCGTGTCTTCCTCGAGCAATGCCACCGCCTGACCGGGATTCGCCGGCAGCAGCTCGCTGTCGGCGTACAGGCAGTCGGGCTCGAGGCCCGCGGCGCGCAATTCCGCGAGCCACTCGTTCATGAGCTCGCGCGCCACGACCGCGACCGGCGTGCGCTGGGAGTCGGCCGCGCGGCGGCCGAGCGCGAAGTGCAGCTCGTCGATGTTGTCGGCGAGCTGCTCCTCGAGCGCGTAGGGGACCAGCTGCTGCAGCCGGCTGCCGCTCTTCGCCGGCAGCTCCGGCTCCGCGAGCAGCACGTCGCTCCCCGGCACGAGGGCGCACAGGCGCCGTCCGGCGGCGGCCGCGGCCGCATCCGCCAGGGGACCGCTGTGCGTGGCCGCGAGCGGCGCGCCGCTGGCGCTCGCGACGAGCCACGTGGCCGGCTCTTCCGGCGTACGCGGCAAACGCAGCAGCAGCCAGTCAGCCATGCGCGGGCGGCCCCCTCAATCCGGTGTGTAGGTGCGCAGGACCGGACGCACCTGGCCCGTTGGATCCTGCAGGAGAAGACTGTACAAGTTGAATTCCGTGCTGCCAATAGTGATGAAACTCTGCAGCCGGAAGTAACTCGAGGTCATCTGCAGCTTGGGTGCGATCTTGCTCCAGGTCGCAGGATCGGCGGCCGGCTGGTAGTCGCTCAGCATGGGGAAGCAGGCGGTTGCGGCGGCGCGATGCTTGGCGAGCCCCTGAACGTCGCTCGAGAAGTCGCCGTGACCGAGGTACGCATCGAGCACCTGCGGCTTGGCGGTGCAGACGTTGAGCTTCGCGCCGTAGGGGAGCGCGGTCACGTAGGGTGCCAGGGCCAGGTAGCGGTCGCGCCCGAACCCCGGCAGCGCGAGCAGCTCGCTGGCGCTGGTGATGTAGCGGTTGGGTGTGCGGTAGGGCGGCGTCTGGCCCATGTAGACGCTGTCTTCCGCGCCGTCGGGGATGGAAGGGTCCGTGCCGCGGTCGATCCAGTCGACCATGTAGCCGGCCCACTTGGGCTCGAGCCCCAGCATGACGAGCAGCTGTTGGAATGCGGTCACCTGGACGGGATCGGCGGTGCCGTCCTGCCTGACGAGATTGTTGAGGTTGAAGCGCCCCTGCAGGTCCTCGAGCTGCGCGGTCAGCATCACGCCCGGTACGACCTCGAACGGCCCGACCGGCTGCCCCCAGCCCTGGGAGGCATAGGTATGCTGCGGATCGGATTTCTGCGCGAGACGCAGGCCGTAGGCCGCGAGCGCCTCCGCGCCCTCCTGCACCAGCAACGCCTGATCGAAGGCGTAGGTGGCGGCGCCGCGCCTGAAGGTCATGGCGTTCTCGTAGGCGATCGCGGCGGCGAGGATGGTGCCGAAGGCGACCAGGAGAATCGCCACGAGCAGCGCGACGCCGCGCTGCGCCGAGGCTGGCGGGCGCTCGCGCCCGCTCAGGCCGCGGCTCGCGGCGCGCCGCATCAGCCTGCGACCTCGAAGATCCGCACGATCTTGCCGAAGTCCTCGGTGTCGATCGTGACGCGCACGGCGATCGGCCGGATGCGCAGGTTGCTCTCGAGCGCCTGCGCGCCGACGACGGTCGCCGGCGGCCATTGCGGCTGCCAGGTGTGGGTGAGATCCAGGTACTCGAAGGTCAGCGACTTCACCTTCGTCAGCAGGTCACGCTTCGCAGTGGTGCTCGAGAGCGTCGGGTCGAGCACGTACCAGTACTCGCGCCGCAGCGTTCCGTTCTCGAAAAAATACGCGACGCGCTGCTCGGCGGGGCGCTGCAGCCCGGTGGGGTTCGCCCAGCCGGCGCGGGTCAGCGCGACGAGCGGCGGCGTGCCGCTGGTCGACGACGAGGCGGCGCTGCTCCCGCCCCCGAGCGAGGACACGGAACCGGAGGTCTGCATGCCGCCGGCGCTCCCCTGGAGCGCCGGCTGCGAGGGCTCGTCGCCGATCGGCTGGCGCACCGGGCGGGGCGTGAGCTGCACGAAGTCCTGCTCGAGGACGCGTACCGCGGTCTCGAGCTCGAGGAGACGCGCCTGTTTCTCCTTGAGCGCCGCGCGCGTGGTGAGCGCCTGCCTGATCACGCCGTAGCCCATCGCGGCCATGATGAACGCGATGGCTACAGCCACGACGATCTCGATCAGGGTGAAGCCCGCCGCCCGGCGCGGCTCACGAGCGCGTAGCGGGCTGCTGCGGCTCATGGCGAGGTTGGAGGCTGCGTGGGCGGCGAGCCCGGCTGCAGCGGCTGGGGCGCACCGGGCGGCACGCCAGGCGTGGTTCCCGGGGACGCCGGCGTTCCGCCGGCGGCGTTCGAGCCGGGCGCGAGCAGCTGCGCGCCCCAATCGGGAAGGTCGCCGCGCGGCAGTCCCACCGCATCCCCCGAGATGCCGCTGAGCGTCGCGTACCAGCCGCGGTCGCTGTCGGAGCTTCCGGCATCGGCGGGACGGACGCTGACATCCATGCGCACCATCCCGGGCACCTGCGTGGTGCTGACTTCCTGGTGCCAGTGCCACTTGCGCCCGGCGAAATCCGTGTCGCCGTCGCTCTTGCCCGGCGCGGGCAGCTGGCCGCTGATGCGCACCAGCGCGATCTGGTTGAGGGCTGCCCAGTTCGCGAAGGTCCTGTCGCGCAGATACGAGATCGTATTGGCCGAGGAGGTGAGTGTGCCGAGCACCGCGGCCATGCCGATCGTGACGATCGCGAGCGCGACCAGGACTTCGATCAGCGTGAAGCCGCGCCCGCCATTGCCGCGCCCGCAGCTCATCGGGTGCTCGCCTCGATCATCGGCTGCTCGACGACCTGCCCCTTGTCGTCCTGCGCCACGGTGACGCTGCGCAGTCCGCCGTCGCGCTCGAGGCTCACCGAGAAGGCGGTCAGATCGCCGTCGGAGTAGATCATCAGCTGCGGGGTCTTGTCGTGCGCGTCCACGGGGCGGCGCAGCACCACCGGGCGGGTCTCCACCGTGAGATTCACTCCGAGCCCGTTGGGGAGCTTGCGCGCGATGAGCGCATCATCCTCGAACACGCTGCGCCACTGGCCGAGCCGCGCGTCGTAGACCAGGAACTCGTAACCATCCTCCTGGAAGAGGATCCCGTACTCGCGCGTCTGCAGCTCGGCCTGCTCGCGCGCGTAGTTGATCAGCGTGTACAGCCGGTCGCTCTCGCGCTCGAGGTCGCGATCGCGGCCGGTGACGTTCACCGAGAGCATGATCACGGCCGACACCACCCCGATGATCGCCACGACCACCAGCAGCTCTATCAGGGTGAACCCGGAGCCGGCACGCACCGCCGCGTGCCCGCCGGTCTTGCGCCGGTTACTGGTTGAGGTTCCAGTTGCAGATGTCGGCATTGATGCCGTCGCCGCCCGGCTGACCGTCGGCACCGAGCGTGCACAGGTCATAGGCCTTGCCGTGCGTGCCCGGAAAGGTGAACACGTAGTCGTTCCCCCAGGGGTCCTTGCTGACGCGCTCGATGTAGCCGCCGGGCTTCCAGTTCTTGATGGTCGGATCGGTGGGCTGTGTGGTGAGCGCGGCGAGGCCCTGCTCGTTGGTCGGGTACTTGGAGTTGTCCATGTAGTACATGGTGAGCGCCGTCTCGAGGCTCTGGATGTCCTCCTTCGCCTTGGCGACCTTGGCGTCGTCGACCCGCTTGACGACGGCCGGCACGATCACCGCGGCCAGCAGCCCGATGATGACCACGACCACCATGATCTCGATGAGGGTGAATCCCCGCGTCCGGAAGTACTCGCGGCTGCGGTGTCTGCTAACCTCGGGCGGGATGTCATTCATACGTGGCGCTCGCGGGCGGTGTGGCCGCCGCTTGAAAAGCGGGTCGGATCATAACAAATGGGGTGAAACTACCCTGTGAAACGCGTGACCCGGATCCTCCGAGCGCTGAATTGCGATGCCGCCTGGGGCCGGGCGCTGCTCGCGGCCTGCGCGCTGCTGGTTCTCATCACACTGACCGGGGATACCGGCCGTGAACTGCTGCGCTACGATCGCGCCGCGCTCGGGCACGGCGAGCTCTGGCGGCTCATCTCGGCGCATCTCGTTCATCTCGATCTGCATCACGCCCTGCTGAACTGTCTGGGACTCCTGCTCATGTGGGCGCTGTTCGCCCGTGATTACACGCCGCGGCAGTGGCTCCTCATCCTGCTCGGCTCGATGGCCGTGATCGACGCAGGGCTCGCGCTGTGGGATTCGACCCTGCGGTGGTACGTGGGTTCCTCGGGAGCGCTGCATGGCGCCATGGCGGCGGGCACCCTCGCACATCTGCGCCGCCGCGAGCGCGACGGCTGGCTGCTGGCGGCGTTCCTGGCCGGCAAGATCGTCTGGGAGCAGAGTCACGGGGCGCTGCCGCTTTCCGGGAGCGACCCGGTGGTGGTGGACGCGCACCTGTTCGGCGCCGCCGGCGGGCTCGCGGCCGCGGCGTTCCTGAAGGGCGCGCACGAGCCGGTATAATTTTCGCCCTCACGGGGCATGGGGTGGCTATGGCGTTTGCGTTCGTCTTTCCCGGACAGGGTTCGCAGTCGGTCGGCATGCTCGCAGCGCTCGCCGCGGCCGACGCATCCGTGCGCGCCACGTTCGACGAAGCCTCGGCGGTGCTCGGCTACGACCTGTGGAAGCTGGTGAGCGCAGGGCCCGAGGAAGAGCTCAACTCGACCGCGCGCACGCAGCCGGCGCTGCTCGCCGCCGGTGTCGCCACCTGGCGCTGCTGGCGCGCGCGCGGGGGTGCGGAGCCGGCCATCGTCTCCGGGCACAGCCTCGGGGAGTTCACCGCACTGGTGTGCGCCGGGAGCCTGGAGTTCCGCGCCGCCGTCGGGCTGGTGCGCTTTCGCGGCGAAGTGATGCAGGAGGCGGTTCCGGCCGGTACCGGCGCCATGGCCGCGATCCTCGGTCTCGAGGACGCCGAGGTGGAGGCGGCGTGCCGCGAGGCGACCGCGGGCGGCGGTGCGGGCGCCGTGGTGGAGGCTGCGAATTTCAACTCGCCCGGACAGGTGGTGATCGCCGGCGAGAGCGGCGCGGTCGAGCGGGCGATTGCCGCGGCCAAGGTGCGCGGCGCCAAGCGCGCGGTGATACTGCCGGTGAGCGTACCGTCCCACAGTACTCTCATGCGCGGCGCCGCCGAGCGGCTGCGCGGGCGGCTCTCCTCGACCGAGGTGCATGCGCCGCGCATCCGCTACGTGAGCGCGGTGGATGCCAGCGTACATACCGAGCCGCAGGAAATCCGCGACCTTCTGGTGCGGCAGCTGTCGAGCCCGGTGCGCTGGACCCAAACGGTGCGGGCGATCATCGAGACTGGTGTGGAAGAGGTCATCGAGTGCGGCCCCGGGCGCGTGCTGACCGGGCTCAACCGGCGCATCGAGCGCCGCGCCGGGCTCGAGTTTCTCGCGCTGGAGGATCCCGCCTCGATCGACGCGGCGCTCGCCGCAACCCGAGAGGACAGCCATGCTTGAGAACGAAGTCGCGCTGGTGACCGGCGCCTCGCGCGGAATCGGACACGCGATCGCTCTCGCGCTCGCCAGGGCCGGGGCGCGCGTGATCGGCACTGCGACCAGCGCCGAGGGCGCAGCGAAGCTCAGCGCCGCGCTTGCGTCGCACGGATACAACGGCCACGGAGCGGTGCTGGACGCCGGCGACGGCGCCTCGATCGATGCGCTGATCGCCGCGCTCGAGGCCGCGGACGAGTCGCCGACGATCCTGGTCAACAACGCGGCGATCACGCGCGACACGCTGCTGCTGCGCATGAAGCAGGAGGACTGGGACCGCGTGATCGCCACCAATCTCACCTCGGTGTTCCGCCTCTCGAAGGCCTGCGTGCGCCGCATGATGAAGGAGCGCCGCGGCCGCATCGTCAATCTCACCTCGGTCGTGGGCCTCACCGGCAACCCCGGACAGGCCAATTACGCGGCTGCGAAGGCCGGGCTCCTCGGATTCACCAAGTCGCTCGCTCAGGAGCTCGCCTCGCGCAACATCACGGTGAACGCGGTTGCGCCCGGCTTCATCGACACCGACATGACACGCGCGCTCAGCGACGAGCAGCGCGCCGCGCTCCTGACGCGTGTGCCGCTCGGGCGGCTCGGGACGCCCGAGGACATCGCCGCCGCGGTACTGTTCCTCGTCTCCCCGCAGGCCGCCTACATCACGGGCGAGACGCTGCACGTCAACGGCGGGATGTACATGCCGTAGGGACGCGTTGGCCGCGCGCCACATCCGCGGCGTCCGGGTGGCGTGCCGGGGCGGGCGCACTCGAAGTTTCGCCAGTAAAAACAACCACTCGCGCGGGCGTGGGTCGAGTGGCACCCCGGGGGGTGTTCCCCTACAATACCGCGCCCGCCGTCCGGCTTGGTGCGTGCCGGCGGGCAGATTTTCAGCCTTCAATAAGCGACAGAGGACCAACCGCTAATGAGCACAGTCGAGCAGCAGGTTAAAGCCATCGTTGCCGAACAGCTGGGCGTCAAACAGGAGCAGGTCACGAACGACGCTTCGTTCGTCGACGATCTGGGAGCCGACTCGCTCGACACCGTCGAGCTGGTGATGGCCCTCGAGGAAGAGTTCGAGATCGAGATTCCGGACGAGGACGCCGAGAAGATCACCACCGTCCACCAGGCCATCGACTACATCAACGAGCGCCGCGCCAAGTCCTGACGGCCAAGCGCGCGCCATACAGGAATCGTGTGAGCAAGCGCCGCGTCGTCGTGACGGGTCTTGGGGTGGTGTCTCCGGTCGGGAGCACCGTCCAGTCGGCATGGGACGCGATCCTGCGCGGTGAGAGCGGCATCGGCCCGGTGACGCGCTTCGACGTGTCGGCGTTTCCGGTGCGCTTCGGCGGCCAGGTGCGCGACTTCGACGTCGGCCAGTACCTGCAGCCGAAGGAGGCGCGCCGCATGGACGAGTTCATGCACTACGGCGTCGCGGCCGGCGTGCAGGCCGTCGCCGATTCCGGCATCGATTTCAGCAAGGCCGACCCGACCCGCTGCGGCGCGGTGTGCGGCGCCGGCATCGGCGGACTCTGGACGATCGAAGAGGAATTCAGCGAATACCTCAGGGCCAACAGTCCGCGCAAGATCTCCCCGTTCTTCGTCCCCGCGACCATCATCAACATGATCGCGGGCCATCTCTCGATCCGCTACGGCCTGAAGGGCCCGAATCTCGGCGTGGTGACCGCCTGCACCACCTCGACGCACGCGATCGGGCTCGGCATGCGCGCCATCCAGTACGGCGATGCCGACGTGATCGTGGCGGGCGGCGGCGAGATGGCGACCACGCGCTGCGGACTCGGAAGCTTCGGCCAGGCCAAGGCGCTCTCCACGCGCAACGAGGCGCCGCAGGAGGCCAGCCGCCCGTGGGACAAGGACCGCGACGGCTTCGTGCTGAGCGATGGCGGCGGCGCGGTGCTGCTCGAGGAGCTCGAGCACGCGCGCGGGCGCGGCGCGCGCATCTACGCCGAGCTGGTCGGTTTCGGCATGAGCGGCGATGCCTTTCACATCACCGCGCCCCCGGAGGACGGGGAGGGCGCCATGATCGCCATGCGCAATGCGCTGCGCGACGCGGGCCTGAATCCCGGCGAGGTGCAATACATCAACGCGCACGCGACCTCGACACCGCTCGGCGACAAGGCAGAGACGGTGGCGCTGAAGCGCGCCTTCGGCGAGTCCGCCAAGCGCATCGCGGTCAGCTCGACCAAGTCGATGACGGGTCACCTGCTCGGCGCCGCCGGAGTGGTCGAGGCGATCTTCTCGGTGCTCGCGATCCGCGACGGCGTGGCGCCGCCCACCATCAACTACCGCACCCCCGATCCCGAGTGCGATCTGGATTACGTGCCGAACACCGCGCGGCGCATGCGGATCGATGTCGCCCTGTCGAATTCATTCGGCTTCGGCGGCACCAACGGCTCGCTCATCTTCCGCCGCTTCGGCTAGCACGGCGCGCGGCGCAGTCCACGGGCTTTCCGCTACGCATACGCCTCTCGTTCGCGAGCTCGACGTACCGCCGGCAGTGCTGCGCCGCCTGGCCTCGCTCGATCCTGCGCGCTATCCGCTGCTGCTCGACAGCGCCGCCGGGGGACCTCTGGGTACCGCGACTGTGCTGCTGGCCGCGCCTCGCGCCTCGCTTTGGCTCTCCGCCGACGGGCGCCTGGGCGCCGATGGCACGCCGATCGAGGGCGATAGCTTTCTCGCGGCTCTCGAGAGCTGGTGGCGCCGGGAAGGGGAGGCCTCCCCGGGACTGCGCGATGCTGCCGCGCAGTTGCCCTTCACAGGGGGCTGGGCGCTCTATCTCGGCTACGAGCTCGCTCAGGAGGTCGAGCCCCGCCTCGCGCTGCCGCGTACGCCGCTTCCCTG
>DASPOP010000061.1:0-7307 GCA_035625955.1 Steroidobacteraceae bacterium
ACCGAGCAGATCGACATGCGCCGCTACGACCTCATCCAGCAGATCAACACCCGCGGCACCTTCGTGACCACGCGCGCCTGCGTGCCGTATCTGAAGCGCGCCGCCAATCCCCACGTGCTGACGCTGTCGCCGCCGCTCGACCTCAATCCGCGCTGGTTCGCCCCGCACCTCGCCTATTCGCTGTCGAAATACGGGATGTCGCTGTGCATGCTGGGGATGGCCGAGGAATACGGGGAAGCCGGCATCGCCTGCAACGCCCTCTGGCCGCGCACCACCATCGCCACCGCGGCGGTGGAATTCGCGCTCGGCGGAGCGGCGATGATGCGCCGCTCGCGCAAGCCCGAGATCGTCGCCGACGCCGCGCACGTGATCCTCACGCGCCCGGCGCGCGAGTGCAGCGGGCGCTTTTTCATCGACGACAGCGTGCTCTACGAGGCCGGCGTGCGCGATTTCAGCGCCTACAGCGTCGAGCCCGGCAGGCCGCTGCTCGCCGATCTCTTCATCGCGCGCGAGCAGCCGCCGCCCCCCGGGGTGCAGCTGGAGTTCATGTCATGACCGCAGCTCCCGTCAACCGCCGCATCGTGCTCGCGCGCCGCCCGCAGGGCGCCCCCGTGCCGGAGGACTTTCGCCTCGAGGAGGTGCCGGTGCCGGTGCCGGCCGCCGGGCAGGTGCTGCTGCGCACGCGCTTTCTCTCGCTCGACCCCTACATGCGCGGCCGCATGAACGATGCGCCGTCCTACGTTCCGCCGGTCGCACTCGGCGCGCCGATGGCGGCGCAGACGGTGAGCGTCGTCGAGGCCTCCGGCAATCCGGCCTACAAGGTCGGCGAGCTGGTGGTCGCCAACGTCGGCTGGCAGGACTACGGAGTGTCCGACGGGCGTGACCTCGTGAAGATCGACCCCTCGCTCGAGCGGCCGTCCTACGCGCTCGGCGTGCTCGGCATGCCGGGACTCACGGCCTACGTAGGACTGCTCGATATCGGCCAGCCCAAGGCCGGCGAGACGGTCGTGGTCGCGGCGGCCACCGGCGCCGTCGGCTCGGTGGTCGGTCAGATCGCCAAGCTCAAGGGCTGCCGCGTCGTGGGCATCGCCGGCGGCGCCGCCAAGTGCGACTACGCCGTCGAGGTCCTCGGCTTCGATGCCTGCCTCGACCACCGGACGCCGGAGCTGCGCGAGCGGCTGGTGGCGGCATGTCCGAAGGGGATCGACGTCTACTTCGAGAGCGTGGGCGGGGAAGTGCTCTACGCCGTGATGCCGCTGCTCAACGTCGGCGCCCGCGTGCCGCTGTGCGGGCTGGTTGCCTGGTATAACCTCGAAAAGCTCCCGCAGGGCGTCGATCGCACGCCGGCGCTGCTCTCCACGGTGCTGCGCTGGCGCATCAAGATTCAGGGTTTCATCATCTTCGATCATTACCAGCGCTTCCCCGCCTTCGCCAAAGACATGAGCGAGTGGCTGCGCACGGGACGCGTCCGTTACCGGGAAGAGATCATCACCGGGCTCGAGCACGCGCCCCGGGGGCTCATCGGACTGCTCGCGGGCGAGAACTTCGGCAAGCTCGTGGTGCGGGTCTAGAGGGGGGCGGCGTGGCCGATCGCAGCACGGTCTCCTGGGTCTTCGACGTCATCTCGCCCTTCGCCTACCTCGGCTTGCGCGATCTCGAGCGCCTGCCGGCGCACGCGGAGCTCAGGTTCGTGCCGGTGCTGTTCGCCGGCATGCTGTCGCAGTTCGGGCAAAAGGGGCCGGCGGAGATTCCCTCCAAGCGCCGCTTCACCTACCGCTTCGTACTGTGGCGCGCACGGCAGATGGGCCTGCCGATGCGCTTCCCTCCCGCGCACCCTTTCAACCCGCTCGCGGCGCTGCGCCTGGTAGTCGCCGCCGGCAGCGACCGGCGCGCCGCCTCGTTGGTTCTCGATGCGGTGTTCCGTGACGGCCGCGACGTGACCGACCCGCAGGTGATCGCCGAGCTGGCGCGTCAGCTCGGGGTCGCCGATGCCGAGCGCGCGGTGAGCGATCCCAGGGTGAAACAGCAGCTGCGCGAGAACACCGACTGGGCGATCTCGCTCGGGGTGTTCGGCGTGCCGACGCTGGTGATCGGCAAGGAGCTCTTCTGGGGGCACGACGCCTTCGACATGGCCCTCGATTACCTCAACGACCCGGCGGCGTTCCAGGGCCGCGAGATGCAGGAGATCGAGACGCTGCGGGTCGGGGTGGAGCGCACGCGATGAGCCGCGCCGCCGGCCGCATGCTCGCGCTGCTGCTGCTCACCGGTCCGGCGGCAGCGGCCCCGGACTACTGGGCCTACCGGTACAAGAACATCGACGTGACCGTGGCCGGAAGCAGCAGCTACGCACAGCACGTGGCGCGCAACGCGGACCGGCTCGGCGCCGCGCTCAGCCAGATTGTGAGCTCCAGGGGCGATCCGCCCCTGCCGACCCACATCTATGTGCTCCCGGATGAGCAGATCGTCGAGGTCCTGGGCTCGAGCGGCAGCTCGAATTACAACAGCTCCGGCTACGACGCCACCATCATCGCCAGCCGCGGGCAGGGCCGTGGCGATGAGTATTGGGGCGTCTACTTCGGCTACGCCGGGAGCCTGCTGGCAGGGAACCAGGCGCAGCGCTACCCCTACTGGTTCCGGCTCGGGGTGCCGGAGATGTTTGCGACGACCGAGTTCGATCACGACCGCATCAGGACCGGCGGCATTGCCCCCGGGTACGCGCTCACGGTCGCGAGCGGCACGCTGATTCCGCTCAGGACCTTTCTCGCCATGCGGGAGCAGGATCCGCAGCTGCAGACGGCCTCGGTGAGCGAGATGTACGCCGCCGAGAGCTGGTTCCTCACCCACGAGATCCTGGCCGAGGGCCGCTATCGCCACGAATTCAGCCGCTACCTTGCGCTCGTGCAGCAGGGGAGGAGCGAGCGGGAAGCCTTCGCCGCGAGCTTCAACGTAAGCTACGAGGATCTCGACAAGATGCTGCGCGCCGACCGGCAGATCGATGAGGCGCATGTGTTCGAGCTGGCGAGCCCCGAGGACCGGGGCGCGGACGCAGTTCCCCCGCGCAAGCTCGCGCCACCCGAGGTGCAGGCATTGCTCGCGCTGGTCAACCTCAAGACGGGGCGGCGCGCACAGGCGCTGCAGCTCGCGGGCGCGGCGCTCCATGACGACCCCGCCAACGAGCGGGCGCTGCGGGTGGCGGCGGAGGCGCAGCTCGAGGACGGGAACTACGCAGCCGCGTTCGCGGCGGTCGATCGGCTCTCGGCCGGTACGCTCTCGCCCGAAGGGATGGCAGAGTGCGCCGGGATCCTGACGGTGCTGGCCTCGGCCGTGACAGCGGGTCACGTCGTGCTGCCGGTGGACGCAGCGACGATGCTGAGGTTTGTGCAGCGCTACTATCAGGCCGCCATCGAAGCCAACCCCGAGGATCTGCGCTCCTGGGCGGGGCTGGCGGGCTTCTACGGGTCGCAGCGCGATGCCGCCGCGGCGCGCGCCCTGCTGCCGGCGGCCTCGCAGGCGTTCGGCAGGCATCCGGGCAACGTGAATCTCGCCTACGCGCTCGCCCACATGTGCGCGCAGACCCAACAGTGGGACTGCGCGCTGAAGTTCGCCGGCGCCTGGCGCGAGAACGCGCTCACCGAAGCCAACCGCGCCGACGCCGCCGCTTTCGAATCGCAGCTCACCGCGTACCGGCGGCGCCTCGCCAGCGCACCTCCCGCGCAGGCCGCCACTCCGCCGGCGCGCAACTAGCGAGCCGCGTCCGGAAATAAAGGCCCCTGGCGCCCGGTCACTTTCTCATGGCGACTGATGCCAACCCGCGTACCGCGCTGGTGCTGGCCGGCGGCGGCAGTCTCGGCGCGATCCAGGTCGGCATGCTGGGCGAGCTGCTGGCGGCGGACGTGCGGGTCGACTTCGTGGTCGGAGTATCCGCGGGCGCGATCAACGGCGCTTTCTTCGCCCACGCGCCGAACGCCGACACCGTCGCACGGCTCACCGCGCTCTGGAGCCGCGTCACGACGCGCGAGGCGCTCGGGCTGTCCTGGGCGTCGCTCCTCGGGCTCGCCGGGCTGCGCGGCCACATCGCCAACCCGCGTGGCCTGCGCGGCCTCCTCGAGCGCCATCTGCCCTACCGGGACTTCAGCCAGACTGCGCTGCCGCTGCACCTGGTGTGCGCCGAGCTCGTCACGGGAGAGGAAGTCGTGCTCTCGGCAGGGTCGGTCATCGAGGCCGTGCTGGCGAGCGCGGCCATTCCCGGAGTCTTTCCGCCCGTGACCCTCGGGGGCCGCACGCTGGTCGATGGCGTGGTAGCGGCGGGCACTCCGATCGCCGCTGCGCGGCGGCTCGGCGCCGGCCGAGCCATCGTCCTGCCGTGCGGCTTCGCCTGCGCCGCCAAGGCGGTGTCGGACCGGGCACTGGGCCGGGCGATGCACGCCATTACGCTGCTCGGCGCGCGCCAGCTGCGTCAGGACTTCGAGCGCTACTCGGAAGTCATGACCATCAACGTCGTGCCGCCGCTCTGTCCCCTCAGCCACTCCTCCTACGACTACTCGCGGGGCGCGGCGCTCATCGCCCGGGCCCGCGAGTCGACGCGCGAGTGGCTGGCCGGCGGCGGCCTCGGACGACGCGACTTCCCCGGACAGCTGGCGATTCACAGCCACTGATATATCAGGCGCCGGCGCAGAAGAACTGTTGCGTACGGCGAGAGGCCCTGTTATATATTATCGAGAAGATAATATTTACCACTGGCCGCATTTCCGACGCGTGTTAGCTTGAACCGCGACGCGACCTTGACCCGGGCTTCCCGCCTGACGGCGGCTGTTTGCCGCTGGTCGCCGCTCGCCCTGCTCCTGTTGGTGCCAAACCCCGCCGCGGCCGCGGCCGCGCCTGCCGCGCCCGCCAGGATCGATCTCGACGCCTTCGAGGCGATGAAGAAGAGCGTCGCGCTTCCCGACGGCGAGACGCTTGCGTACCTCACGATGGGAGACCCGGCGGGCGCGCCGGTCGTGCTGGTCCACGGCTACACCGACAGCGCCCGCGACTGGGTGCCGCTCATCCCCTATCTGTCGCCGCACTTCAGGCTCATCCTGATCGACCTGCGCGGTCACGGCCGCTCGGGCAAGCCCGAGTGCTGCTACACGCGGCTCGACTTCGCCTACGACATCAAGCTGCTGCTCGATGCGCTGCACATCGAGCGTGCCGACATCGTCGGGCACTCCCTCGGCAGCCTCATCGCGCAGACCTTTGCCGAGTTCTGGCCGGAGCGCACCGGGCGCGCCGTGCTGATCTCCTCGAGCGGCGGCCGCCGGCCGGGCGCGGCGCCGCCGACAGCGAGGTTCGACTACGCGGCGGCGATCCGCCAGCTGAAGGAGCCGATCGACCCGGACTCGAAATTCATGATCGAGTGGTGGGCGTCGCCGACTCCGGTCGATCCCGATTTCATCCGCCGCCAGCGCCAGGACGCGGCCGCGATCCCGCTGCGCGTGTGGCTGGCGGTGCTCGACCAGGGTCTGCTCGAAGACCTCGATCATGGCGCCCTGCAGCGGACGCTGCAGCGGCTCAGGGCGCCGACGCTCCTCATCTGGGGCAGTGCCGATCCGATCATGGAAGAGGAGGTGCGCCAGACGCTGCGCGAGGCGCTGCCGCAGGCCGAGGTCAAGGTGTTCCCGGGGCTGGGGCACAACCCATTCTGGGAGCAGCCGGCGCAAGTAGCGCCGGTCATCAATGAGTTTCTGGTTCACTCGGGGAAGGGCAACTGATATGAAATCCACCGGATCCCGGATTACCGGCTCGCTCGCCGCCGGCGCGGCGGCGGCGCTGCTGCTGGCGCTCGCGGCGCCCGCCTTCGGGCAGGAACAGTCGCAGAAGCAGGCAGAGAGCGGCGCCGAAGCGAGCGGCGAAGTCGTAACCATCATCGTCAGCGCGCGCAAGCGCGCGGAGTCGATCGCCGAGGTGCCGACCAGCATCACGGCCTTCACCACTGAGACGCTCAAGGAGTACAACGTTCAGTCGTTCGCCGACTACGCCACCAAGACGCCTGACCTGTCCTTCACTTATGGCGGCGGCGCCACCGGCTTCGCCGATGCGCGCACCATCTCGGTGCGCGGCATCACCGGGCAGAACCTGTTCGGGACCGCGGGCGCGACCGGCTTCTATATCGACGACACTCCGGTCCCCGGCTCGGTCGATCCGCGCGTGGTCGACCTCGCCAGCATCGAGGTGCTCAAGGGGCCGCAGGGGACGCTCTACGGCGAGAGCTCACTCGGCGGCAACGTGCGGCTCATCACCCGGGCTCCCGATACCGGCAACTCGGGCCTCGGGTACATGTATCAGGCGGGCGCCACCTCCGGGGGCGGCAGCCCGGATGGCGGCGGCAACCTCGTCGGCAACATCGTGCTGGTGCCCGGCACCGCCGCGCTGCGCATCGTGGCCTTTGCCAATTGGGACGCCGGCTACCTGAAGCGCAGCTTCCCCACCGCGGCGAGCGGGCCGGGCGCGGGCGATCCCTTCGCGGACGTGCCGCGCACCAGCAAGGGCGACCAGGGCCAGGTCCAGACGCTCGGCGGCTCGGCGGCGCTGCTGGTGCACGCGACCGATCAGCTCGACATCAAGCTGCGCGTGATGTTCCAGGATTCCTACGACAAGGGCTTCCCCGCGACCTTCGCGCCGCTGCCGGGGTTCACGCCGAACTACACCATGGACCGGGCGTTCGACGTGCAGCCCTGGGCATCGGACAGCTGGACCATGCCGACGCTCGACTTCAAGTACTCGGGCGCGGGCTTCCAGATCGTATGGGCCAACAGCTTCTTCTACCGTCACACGCACGACGTCGAGGATTCGAGCTACGGCACGCAGCAGATCCTCAACGGCCCGGTCTATCTGGTGACCGGGCTCCCGCCGCAGCCGTATCTGTGGATCGGCGACCGCAATCACGACCAGGTGGCGAGCGAAGCGCGCGTCTCCTTCGATCCGGTGCACAACTGGAGCGGGACCTTCGGTGCGTTCTATTCCAACACGCATACGCGCTTTACGATTCCGCCCACCTTCGCGAACGGCCTCGACAATCCCGCGACCACCGCCTGTCCTTTCGGCAGTCCGGCGAACCCCTGCACGGTCGTGTCGCCGGCGTGGCCCAACAACGAGATCTGGACACAGACCAACCCCGGCACCGAGGAGGACAAGTCGATCTTCGGCGAGGCCTACTGGAAGTTCGCGCCGCAGTGGACACTGACGCTCGGCGGGCGGCAGTACTGGCTCGCCCAGACCACCGACTACACGGCCGACGGCTTTCTGAACGGCGGCCCGCAGCCGAGCGG
>DASPOP010000062.1:0-4555 GCA_035625955.1 Steroidobacteraceae bacterium
AACTGCGGCGACTCGAAGTGCGGTTGAGCCGGTCCCCTGTTTTGCGACGACCACCAAACTGACAGAAGCGACGCAAACTGCGAGGCAGCCACCCGGCTGCCTCGTTTCTTGTTCGCCGCCTCGCCGGTGGAATGTCCGGCACCACCAAGCCAAAAAAAACCCCGCCGGAGGCGGGGTGTCGGTCGCTTGCTTGTGTGTGGAGGAGTGTCGTTCTCGTTGTTATCCGGTTCGAGCACGGTATCCGACGAGCTGTCGGGCTACATTCCGGATCCGTGCTTTCTTGTCGGTTATCCCGTGGCGTCGTTTCCTTCCCGGCCTTGATGCCGCTGCTACCTGATAGATGAGCAACACTCGTGCCAGCAGCCGACCCACGGGGCCGTTATGTAACGCCGGCGCCTCAAACCGCGAACCGTGCACAGTGTCGGCTCTCTTTTCGGGGGCTGAAGGTGCCGCCACGGGACGACTGCACAGCCGGGTGTCGGTGCGCTGCAGGCCGAAATGTCAAAATACCCGACGCATCCGCGGGCAGATTCCGGCGCGCTGCCGAGGCAGGGACCGCTGCAAACTGTTGAAATGACATTGAAAGCTCATCCTTTTCAGGGGTGTAAATGAACTCGACACGGGGTCGGCGACGTCCGGAAACGGGCGCTGCGCAGCGCTGCGCGGCGCTGGCGTCGGCGTTCGCACTTGCGGCGCTGCTCGCGTGCGGCAGCGCCACCGCCGCCGAGGATCCGATCCCGCGACCACCGCAACTCGAGCGCGACGTGCAGTTCTGGATCCGCGTGTACTCCGAGATCGACACCAACGCCGGGTTCCTGCACGACCAATACAACCTCGGCGTCGTCTACGACACGCTGCACTTCGCACCGAACACGCCGCCGGCCGAGCGCGAGCGGCAGGTGGATGCGGCGCGGGAGCGCTACGCAGCGGCACTGCGCCGCATCGCTGCGGCGGGCGCGGGGATGCTCTCGGAGGAGGATCAGCGCATCCGCGACTCGTGGGGCACGCAGACACCACCCGAGCGGCTGCGCGAGGCGGTCGATGACATCCGTTTCCAGCTCGGCCAGGCGGACCGTTTCAGGAGCGGGCTGATCCGCGCGGGCGCCTGGGAGACGCATATCGCCGAGGCGCTCGCCAACCGCGGGCTGCCCGCCGAGCTCGCGGTGCTGCCGCACGTCGAGTCCTCGTTCAACCCGGCCGCCTACTCCAAGGTCGGTGCGGCGGGCCTGTGGCAGTTCATGCGCTCCACCGGCCGGCGCTACATGCGCATCGACCGCTCGGTCGATGACCGGCTCGATCCCTTCCGCTCGACCGAGGCCGCCGCACAGCTGCTCGGCTATAACTACCGGGTGCTCGGCACCTGGCCGCTCGCGATCACCGCCTACAACCACGGCACCGCCGGCATGCTGCGCGCCAGGGAGACGCTGGGCACCGATGACATCGTCACCATCGTGCGCCGTTACAACAGCCGCACCTTCGGCTTCGCTTCGCGCAACTTCTACGCGTCGTTCCTCGCCGCTCTCGACATCGATCACAACCCCGACAAGTACTTCGGCGCCGTGCAGAAACTGGGCGAGGCGAAATTCCAGGTGGTGCCGGTGCCCGGCTACGTGTCGATGGCGACGCTCGAGCACGTGCTCCACGTCCAGCCCGAGGCCCTCCGGACGCTGAACCCGGCGCTGCTGCGCCCGGTCTGGGATGGGCAGCTGCGCGTGCCGCGCGACTACCGGCTGCGGCTGCCGATGGATGGCGAGCAGTGGACGACCGAGCTGCTCGCGCACCAGCTCAATCCGCACGAGCTGTATGCCGGACAGCCGCAGCCGAAGCGCTACAAGGTGCAGGAGGGCGACACGCTCGCCAAGCTCGCCGACCGCTATGGCGTGCCGATCGACATGCTCGCGCGCATGAACCGGCTGCGGGTGAGCGCAGCCCTCAAGGCCGGCCGCAGCATCGAGCTGCCGGAAGGCGCCACGGTGCAGGTGGCGTCCGCCGCGCCGGCGCCGGCGGCGGGCGGCAGCGCCGATCTCGGCGCGGTGCCGGCCGCGGTCGCACAGCGCGAGAGCGCCGAGGATGCGGCGGCCGTCGCCACCATCACCGTGGTCGCGAGCCGCGAGCAGCCGGTGTCGGCCGCACAGGCCGAGGCACTGAGTCCGGCGCTCGGTCCGGGCGCCGATATCCAGCAGAACGCCGACCCCACCGACTACAGCGTGCGCGCCGACGACTCGATCCGCGTCGCCGCCGAGGAGACGCTCGGCCACTACGCCGACTGGCTCGGCGTGAGCGCCCAGCGCCTGCGCGAGCTGAATCACATGACCATGAAGAAACCGGTGCTGGTCGGGTATCGCCTCAAGCTCGATTTTCACAAGGTGTCGCACGATGTCTTCGAGCAGCACCGGCGCGAGTATCACCAGCAGCTGCAGGCAGCCTACTTCGCCGCGCACCGCATTTCGGGCACCGAGATCTACATCGCGCGTCCCGGGGATTCGCTGTGGACGGTCACCAAGCGCGCCCGGCAGCTGCCCGAGTGGCTGCTCGTGCAGTACAACCCGGACGTCGATTTCAGCGAGCTGCGGGCCGGCATGCAGATCGTCATCCCCCGCGTCGAGGAGGTGGGAGGGACCAGTTGAAGGCTGTGATCCAGGCACATGGCGCAGCGCTTGACGCTGGCTATAATCAATTTAAGCTTCGTGTGGGACTAGGGAATGTCATGATTTTCAGGAACTTGGCTGCGAGCTTGACCCTCGCCTGTGCGGCGGTAGCCGCGCACGGAGACTCGCTGCCGGTGACCGAGCCGGTAGCGCTCACCAGCGACACGCTGCCTGCGGTCGATCGGGTCGTGGTGAAGAAATCCGAGCGGCAGATGTACCTCATGCACGGCGGCAATGTCGTGCGCGCCTACCACGTGGCGCTCGGCCTCTCGCCGGTCGGACAGAAGGAGCGCTCGGGCGACTTCCGCACCCCCGAGGGCAGCTATCATCTCGACATGCGCAATCCGCGCAGCGATTATTTCCTCTCGATCAAGGTGTCGTATCCGAACGAAACCGACGTGAAGCGCGCCCGCGCGCGGCATTGGGACACGGGCGGCTCGATCATGATCCACGGGCTGCCGAATTTCATGAAGCACGATCCGGACTACTACCAGAACCACGACTGGACCGACGGCTGCATCGCGGTCTCCAACGCGGACATGGTGGAGATCTGGATGCTGGTCCCCGACTCCGTCGCGATCGACATCGATCCTTAGAAAAGCGCCGAGCTGCCGCGCCCCTGACCTCGAGGCGCGCGCGGCATCGACCCGCGGTTTCCACCGCCTGACATAACGTCCTCCAAGCCCGTGGCCAGCGACCTCTCAGCATTCGTCGACGCGCGCGTCGGACCGCGCGGCAGTCTCGAGAACCTCTCCCAGGCGGAGATCGACAAGCTGCTCGATGCGGGGCAGGCCGGGCTCTACCCGCTGTTCCGCCGCTGCGCGCTCGCCGTGCTCAACTCCGGGGCGCGCACCGACAACGCCAAGGAGATCTTCGACCGCTACCGCGAGTTCGACATCCGCATCGTGCGCCACGCCTGGGGCGTGAAGCTCGAGCTGCAGAACGCGCCGGCCTCCGCCTTCGTCGACGGGCAGATGATCCGCGGCATCAAGGAGCATCTGTTCGCGGTGCTGCGCGACGTGGTGTTCACCGCGAACGAGATCATCCAGAGCGGCCGTTTCGACCTGTCCGACTCCGCCTCGATCACCAACGCCGTGTTCCACGTGCTGCGCAACGCGCGCATTCTCGACCACAAGGCGCGCCCCAACCTGGTGGTCTGCTGGGGCGGGCACTCGATCACGCGCGAGGAGTACCAGTACACCAAGGACGTCGGCTACGAGCTGGGACTGCGCGGCCTCGACGTCTGCACCGGCTGCGGCCCCGGGGCCATGAAGGGCCCGATGAAGGGCGCGACCATCGGCCACGCCAAGCAGCGCTTCGAGGGCAGCCGCTACATCGGCATCACCGAGCCCGGCATCATCGCCGCCGAGCCGCCCAATGCGATCGTGACGCAGCTCGCGATCATGCCGGACATCGAGAAGCGCCTCGAGGCGTTCGTGCGGCTCGCCCACGGGATCGTCGTGTTCCCCGGCGGCGCCGGCACCGCCGAGGAAATTCTCTATCTTTCCGGCATCCTGCTCGAGCCGGCCAACCGCGAGCAGCCGTTTCCGATCGTGCTCACGGGGCCGAAGGACAGCGCCCCCTATTTCGAGCAGATCTGCCACTTCATCGGCGGCACGCTGGGCGCGCAGGCGCTCGAGCGCCTCACGGTGATCGTCGACGACCCGCCCGAGGTCGCGCGGCGCATGGTGCGCGGGATGCAGGACGTGCGCGAGTTCCGCCGCAAGCGCAACGATTCCTACAACTTCAACTGGCTGCTGCAGGTGCCGGCCGAATTCCAGCGTCCCTTCGAGGTCACGCACGAGTCGATGCGCGCGCTCGAGCTCAGGCGCGATCAGCCGGTGCACGAGCTCGCCGCCAACCTGCGGCGCGCCTTCTCGGGCGTCGTCACCGGTAACGTCAAGGAC
>DASPOP010000063.1:0-3143 GCA_035625955.1 Steroidobacteraceae bacterium
GCGCAGTCGCCGGCGGCGTAGATCGCCTCGTGCGAGGTGCGGCAATGCGCTTCCGTCACGATCCCGTTCTCGCACTCGAGGCCGGCGGCCCTGGCGAGCTCGTCCGCCGGCGCAACCCCGACCCCGACGACCACGGCGTCCGCCGGGTATTCGCCGCCCTCCTCGGTGAGGACGCTCCTCACGCGGCCGCTGCGGGCGTCGCCGTGGAAGGCCCGCACCCGCTCGCTGCAGCGGATCCTCACGCCGCGGCGCGCGTGCTCGGCCGCGTAGAACGCCGAGACCTCAGGGCAGGTGACGCGATTCATGACGCGCTCGGCCATCTCGAGCACCGTCACTTCCATGCCGAGCTCGCGCGTAACGGCCGCGACCTCGAGCCCGATGTAGCCCCCGCCGACCACCAGCAGCCGCCCGCCGCTCCTGCAGTCTGCGCGGATACGGTCGGCGTCGGCGATGGTGCGCAGGTAATGCACCCCCTCGAGGTCGGCGCCGGGAACGGGCAGCCGGCGCGGATGGCTGCCGGTCGCCAGCATGAGCGCGTCGAAGGGCACGACCACCCCGTCGTCGAGCCGCAGGTGCCGCTCGCGCGGCGCAATGTCGCTGACGCGCCGGCCGAAGTGCGTGGTCACGGCGTGATCGGCGAAGAAAGCCGCGGGCCGGATCAGGAGCCGCTCCCGCTCGAGTGCGCCGGCGAGGTACTTCTTCGAGAGCGGCGGGCGCTGGTAGGGCGGCCACGGCTCGGCGCCAATCAGCGTCAGCTTCCCCGCGAAGCCTCTGCGGCGTAGTGTATCGACCGCCTGCACCGCCGCCTGGCCCGCACCGACGATCACGATCTGCTCGTACATCGGCGCGAAGAATATCCCAGGAGCGTGCCGGGCTGGCGCACCAGCGCGGGGCGCTCAGCGCGCCATGCTGCTCCGCGATGGTGCAGGCGCGGTGTGCGGCGGCATCCGGGCGGTGCCGGCTGCGGCGGTCCTGGCGCTGATTTCGCCCATGGCATGAAAGCTGCACAATCCACGACACTGCACCCGGCGATGGAGACCGAAGCCTCATGAAACTGATCACCGCGATCATCAAGCCGTTCAAGCTCGACGACGTTCGCGCGGCGCTCTCGGACATCGGCGTGTCGGGAATGACCGTGACCGAGGTGAAGGGCTTCGGCCGCCAGCGGGGTCATACCGAGCTCTATCGCGGCGCGGAGTACGTGGTCGACTTCGTTCCCAAGACCCGTATCGAGGTCGCGGTGCGCAGCGAGCTGGTCGATCAGGTCATCGAGGCGATCATGAAGGCCGCCAAGACCGGCAAGGTCGGCGACGGCAAGATCTTCATCACCGACATCAACCGCGTCATCCGCATCCGCACCGGCGAGACCGACGACTCGGCCCTCTAACGCGCCAGGTGCGCGACGAAGAAGTAGGCGATCCCGAGGAGCACGGCCGTCTGGCCGAGCATAGCCGTGTACATCTGACGCACGTTGCTGCTGGCGAGAGCGTGCATCTCGGTGCGCAGATCAGTGATCTTCTCGGTCAGCTCCGTGCGCAAATCCGCGATCTTCCCGGTCAGCTCATTGCGCAGCACCAGCAGGTCCTGCTTCGTCGCGAGTGTATCCCTCGCCCCCGCGATTTCGATCTCGATCGCCTGCACGAATGCCCGTGCCTGCGCGGGCGGCACGTTGGCCTTCTCCAGAATCTCGAGCGAGGCGGCTTGCACGGCCATCAGGATAGTCCCGACCGATTCCCCGCGCGACCTTAGGCAAAGCCCGGCCTGAGATGAACATCCCGTAAGCCACCGATTCGTGTCCTTTTGTCGTTGGGCTATCCTTTGCGCCTATGCCTACGGCCATCCGTTTCTATGAGCACGGCGGTCCCGAGGTCCTGCGCGTCGAGGACGTCGATCCCGGCAAGCCCGGTACCGGCGAGGCGCAGGTGCGCCACCACGCGATCGGCGTCAACTACATCGACGTCTACGACCGCACGGGGCTGTATCCCGTCGCTTCGCTGCCGAGCGGCCTCGGCCGCGAAGCGGCCGGAGTCGTCACCGCCCTCGGCCGCGGGGTGCGCGGATTCAAGGTCGGCGAGCGGGTTGCATACGTCTGGCCGAGCCCCGGCGCCTACTGCGAGCTGCGCAACGTTCCGGCCGAGCGGCTGGTCAGGGTGCCGCGCGGCATCTCCGACGAGCAGGCCGCTGCGCTCATGCTCAAGGGCCTGACGGCGCAGTTCCTCATCCGCCGCACCTACCGCGTCGAGCGCGGCAATCCGATCCTGGTGCACGCCGCGGCCGGCGGCGTAGGGCTGATCCTGTGTCAGTGGGCGCGCTCCCTCGGGGCGAAAGTGATCGGCGTGGTCGGGAGCGAAGCCAAGGCCGAGATCGCCCGGCGGCACGGCTGCAATCACGTGCTGATCTCCGGCCGCGACGAGCTCGTGGCCGGGGTCAAGGCGTTCACCAGGGGCGAAGGTGTGGCAGTCGTCTATGACGCGGTCGGGCGCGACACGTTCATGGAGTCGCTCGACTGCCTGCGCCCGCGCGGCATGATGGTCACCTTCGGTAACGCCTCGGGTCCGGTGCCGCCGATCGCGCCGCTCGAGCTCAGCAAGCGCGGCTCGCTGTTTCTCACGCGCCCGACGCTGTTCAACTACATCGGCACGCGCGCCGAGCTCGAGTCCGCGGCCCGCGAGCTGTTTGCCGCGGTGCGCTCGCGCAAGGTGCGCATCGTCATCGGCCAGAAGTACCCGCTGCGGCAGGCGGCCGATGCGCATCGCGATCTCGAGGGCCGGCGCACGACCGGCTCGACGGTGCTGACCTTGTGAGCTGATTGGGCAGAATCGCAGGTAGCGATTCTGGCGGACATCACTCCGTCGGCCGCCGGCAAACAGCGGGGCTCGATGCGCATCGCCCCGGTCACCTCAGAAGCCGAGCACTCCGAAGGAAGGTTGGCGCCGGGGTCTTTGCCGGCGACGCAAAGTGCGGGTTTGCGGGTGCCTTCAGCCGCGCGCCGGCATCGCGTGCGTCTGAATCAGGTACACGAGCGCGCTCAGCACGCACAGCGCCGCGAGACCCAGGATCTCCTCGCGTGCGGCGAGCGTGATCACCACCGCCATGCTGGCGATGGCGAGCGAGGCTGCGGCTCCGAGCAGGGGGAACCCCAG
>DASPOP010000064.1:0-2229 GCA_035625955.1 Steroidobacteraceae bacterium
CCGTCAGGCGATTCTAGCGCCGTCTGCGGCTGCGCCCCACCGTCGCGGCCGCACAGCTGCGCGTGGCGCTCGGCGCGCGGCTGGCGGGCGAGCTCGCGCACCGCGGCGTAGAAGCGCACCAGGTCGTCGCTCTCGGCGGCGAGCAGCCGTTTGAATCCCGGCACGCAGTCGTAGTAGGTCGCCACCGCGGCGAGCTGCGCATTGTTGAGCCCGGCGGCCATCCATTCGTCGTACACCGGGTAGTACACGCCCTGGCGGCGCTCGAGCGCGCGGATGTCGGCGGCCAGGCCGCCGAGGATCCGCTGCTTGCCGGCGCGCAGCTCGCCCCAACGCACTCCCGATTCGTAGAGTGCGGCCAGCCGCGCGCGCGCGGGCCTGAGCAGCGCGAGCAGCTCCGCCTCCTGCTGCTGCTCGGCATGGAAGCGCTCGATGCGCTGCGCTGCGCCCTGGTGCTCGAGCCAGCGCGTGAGCCCCACCTCCTCGACCGTGGTCGCAAATGCCTCGTTGAACTCCGAGTCGTTCTTCACATAGATGAGCTGATGCGCCAGCTCGTGAAAGATGGTCGCGGCGAGCTCATCGTCGTCGTAGCGCAGCATGCTGGAGATCACCGGATCGGCGAACCGGCCGAGCGTCGAGTAGGCCGGGACGCCTTCCACCACGACGTCGAAGCCGCGCGCCTCGAGCTCGAGCGCCAGATCGCGCGCCTTGCGCTCGTGAAAGTAGCCGCGGTAGGCGACGCAGCCGGCCACCGGAAAGCACCAGCGCTTCGGCGCCAGCGAGAACTCCGGCGCTGCCACCACGTTCCAGACGACGAACGGCCGGCCGATGTCGGCGTAGCTGCGGTAGCTGTCGTTGTCGGGAAGGCCGAGCTGCCGCGAGGCGAACTCGCGCGCCGCGCGCACCTCCTCGAGGCGCGTGCGCAGTGTGGACGGGGTCTTCGGATCGGCGATCAGAGTGGGTAGCGGAACCCGCGCGTGCAGCAGGCGGTACTCGCCGCTCGCCGCCTGCATGAGATAACAGCCGCTGAGCAGCGCCGCGAGCGCGCCAGCGAAGATCACGCGCGCCGCGCCGAATGCGGCGCGCGCGCTCGCCAGGTTGCGCCGCCGCACGCTGCCGCTCGGGCTCTCGGTTAACATGCGCACCATGCGAGTCTACTTGGTCGGTGGTGCGGTCCGGGACCGTCTGCTCGGGCTGCCGGTGCGCGAGCGCGACTGGGTAGTCGTCGGCGCGAGCCCTGCGGAGCTCGAGCGCCTGGGATATCTGCCCGTGGGACGCGAGTTCCCGGTCTTTCTCCATCCCACCACCCACGAGGAGTACGCGCTGGCGCGGCTCGAGCGCAAGGTGGCGCCCGGCTACCGCGGCTTCACCACGCAGTTCTCGCCCGAAGTGACGCTGGAGGAGGACCTGAGGCGCCGCGACCTCACCATCAACGCCATGGCCGAGAGCGATGCGGGCGAGCTCATCGACCCCTACGGCGGCGAGGCCGACCTCGCGGCGCGCGTGCTGCGCCACGTGTCGGAGAGTTTCACGGAGGATCCGGTGCGCGTGCTGCGCGCGGCGCGCTTCGCGGCTCGCTTTGCCGGCCGGGGCTTTCGCATCGCGGACGAAACCATCGAGCTCATGCGCCGCATGACCGCCTCCGGTGAGGTGAGTGCGCTGGTCCCCGAGCGCGTGTGGCAGGAGACCGAACGCGCGCTCGCCGAGGATCACCCGGAGGTGTTCTTCGCGACACTGCGCGAGTGCGGCGCGCTCAAGGTGATCTATCCTGAGATCGACGCGCTCTACGGCGTGCCGCAGCCGCCGAAGTGGCACCCGGAGATCGATACCGGCGTGCACGTCATGCTCGCGCTCGCCTGCGCGGCCCGCGCCGGTGCCTCCACCGCGGTGCGCTTCGCAGTACTGGTGCATGATCTCGGCAAGGCGCGCACGCCGCGCGAGCTCTGGCCCAGGCATCACGGCCACGAGGAGGCCGGCGTGCCGTTGATCGAGGCCCTCGCTGATCGCCTCAAGGTGCCGGGCAGCCACCGCGAGCTCGCGATCCTCGCGGCGCGCGAGCACACGCTGGTGCACCGCGCGCTCGAGTTGCGTCCCGAGACCGTGCTGAAGCTGCTGCAGGAGTGCGACGCGTTCCGCCGTCCCGAGCGCTTCGCCGAGCTGCTGCAGGCCTGCGAGGCCGATGCCCGCGGCCGCGCCGGGCTCGAGGCCGAGCCGTACCCGCAGGCGCCCTAT
>DASPOP010000065.1:0-22402 GCA_035625955.1 Steroidobacteraceae bacterium
GCGCTCGGCTCGAGCTACCGGCTGCGCCGCCTCACCACCTTCCTCGATCCCTGGGCCGACCCTTACCACAGCGGGTTCCAGCTCACGCAGTCGCTGATCGCCATCGGGCGCGGGCAATGGCTCGGCGTCGGCCTCGGCGAGAGCGTGCAGAAACTGTTCTATCTCCCCGAGGCGCACACCGACTTCCTGTTCGCGGTGCTCGCGGAGGAGCTCGGGCTCGCCGGCGTGGTGCTGACGCTCGCGCTGTTTCTCATCCTCATCTGGCGCGCTTTCCACATCGCGCGGCTCGCATCCGACGCCGGGCTCAGGTTTCCCGCCTACCTCGCCGCCGGCTTCGGTCTGTGGGTCGGCATCCAGACCTTCATCAACATCGGCGTCAACATGGGCGTGCTGCCGACCAAGGGTCTGACGCTGCCGCTGATGAGCTACGGGCGCTCGAGCCTGGTGGTGACGCTCGCGTGGGTGGGCCTGTTGCTGCGGGTCTACCACGAGGCGATGCGCGAAGGACGCGGCGCGGCCACGGTGCGGGAGCGCACGTGAGCCGTCCGATCCTCATCATGGCGGGCGGCACGGGCGGGCACGTGTTTCCGGCGCTGGCGCTGGCGCGGCTGCTGCGCGAGCGGGCCTTCGAGGTCGTGTGGCTCGGCACCGCGCGCGGGCTGGAAGCGCGCCTCATTCCGGCCGAGGGCATCCCGCTCGAGCGCCTGTCGGTCGCGGGACTGCGCGGCAAGGGCGCGCTCGCCTGGCTCGCCGCCCCATTTCGCCTGACGGTGGCGCTGGTGCAGGCTTTGAGGATCATGCGGCGCCACCAGCCGCTCGTAGTGGTCGGCCTCGGCGGCTTCGTCTCCGGCCCCGGCGGGATCGCCGCCTGGCTGACGCGCCGGCCGCTCGTCATCCACGAGCAGAACGCCGTCGCCGGCTTCACCAACCGGGTCCTGGCGCACCTCGCGCGCGTGGTGCTCGAGGCCTTTCCCGACAGCTTCGGCCGCGACGTGCACGCCCGCCTGATCGGCAACCCGGTGCGGCGCGACATCAGCGCCGTACCGCCGCCGCACGAACGATTCACCGGCCGCTCGGGGCCCATTCGCCTGCTCGTGTTCGGCGGCAGCCAGGGGGCCGCGCGGCTGAATGCGGTCGTGCCCTTTGCGCTCGCGCGCCTCTCAGGAAGGATCGCCTTCGACGTGCGTCACCAGGCCGGCGAGCGCTGGCTCGAGGAGGGCCGCGCGAGCTACGCGCGCGCCGGCGTGCGCGCCGACGTGCGCCCCTTCATCGAGGACATGGCCGAGACCTACGGCTGGGCCGATCTGGTGATCTGCCGCGCCGGAGCGCTCACGGTATCCGAGCTCGCCGCGGTCGGCATCGGCGCGGTGCTGGTGCCGTTTCCGGGCGCCGTGGACGATCACCAGGCCTACAACGCGCAGTACCTGGTACGCGCCAGCGCCGCCGTGGTGATCGCCGATCGCGAGCTCACCGCCGAGCGGCTCGCCGCCGAGCTCGAGCGGCTGTGCGCCGGGCGCGGCAAGCTGCTCGCCATGGCCGAGCGCGCCCGCCAGCTCGCGACGCCGCGCGCGGCCGATGAGCTCGCCGAGTCGTGCCTGGCGCTCGCCGGCAGGGCGGCGTGATGAAGGAGCGGCGCACCACGCTCGAGCGTCCCGCCACCGAGCGGCGGGCCAATCCCGACCGGCGCGACCGCATGCGCCGCATCAACACCATTCACTTCGTCGGCATCGGCGGCAGCGGCATGAGCGGCATCGCCGAGGTGCTGCTGTCCCTCGGCTACGCGGTGCAGGGGTCGGACGCGCGCGCCAGCGCCGTGACGGAGCGGCTGAGCTCTCTCGGTGCGCGCATCGCCATCGGGCATGCCGCGGCGAACGTCGACGGCGCCGACGTGGTGGTGGCATCGAGCGCGGTGCCGCGCGGCAACCCGGAGGTCCAGGCTGCGCTCGAGCGGCGCATCCCCGTGGTGTCGCGCGCCGAGATGCTCGGCGAGCTGATGCGCTTCCGTTACTCGATCGCGGTGGCGGGCACCCACGGCAAGACCACCACCACGAGCCTGCTCGCCAGCATCCTCTCCGAGGGCGGCGAGGACCCGACCTTCGTCATCGGCGGAAGACTGAAGAGCGCCGCGAGCGGCGCGCAGCTCGGCGCCGGGCGCTACCTGGTCGCCGAAGCCGACGAGAGTGACGCCTCCTTCACGCACCTGCAGCCGCTCATCGCGATCGTCACCAACATCGACAACGATCACCTCATCACCCACGGCGGCGACTTCGGCCTGCTCAAGCAGAGCTTCGTCGACTTCCTGCACAACCTGCCGTTCTACGGTCTGGCGGTGCTCGGGGTGGACGACCCCGAGGTGCGCAGCATCGTGGGCGAGGTCGGCCGCCCGATGCTCTCTTATGGCCTCGATGCGAGCGCGGACGTGCGCGGTCTCAACGTGGCTCCCGCGGGTCTCAAGACCCGTTTCGATGTCGCACGCGCCGGCGGCACGCCGCTCGCGGTCACGCTGAACCTGCCGGGCACGCACAACGTGCGCAATGCGCTCGCGGCGATCGCGGTGGCGAGCGAGCTCGGCATCGACGCCGCGGCGATTCAGCGCGCGCTCGAGGGCTTCCAGGGGGTCGATCGCCGCCTGCAGCACATCGGCGACGCCGACTTAGCCGTCGGCCGCGTGACCATCATCGATGACTACGGACATCACCCGACCGAGGTGGCGGCGACGCTCGAGGCGGTGCGCCAGGGCTACCCGGGTAAGCGGGTCGTGCTCGCGTTCCAGCCGCACCGCTACACGCGCACCCGCGATCTCATCGACGACTTCGGCAAGGTGCTGAGCCTCGCCGACGTGCTGCTCGTGACCGAGGTGTATGCGGCCGGCGAGGCACCGATCGCCGGCGCCGACGGCCGCGCCATCTGCCGCGTGGTGCGCGGCCGCGGCAAGCTCGAGCCGCTGTTCCTCGAGAAGGTCGAGGAGCTGCCCGAGGCGCTGCGCGGCCTCGTCAAGGGGGGCGATGTCATCGTCGCCATGGGCGCGGGCAGCATCAGCGCCGCGGCTCACCGGCTGCCCGCGGCGCTCGCCGCGCTGCTGCCGCCGCGAGGTGCCGCATGACCGTCGCGCTGGCCGCGGACTTCAGCACCCGCGTGCGTCACGGCGAGCCGCTCTCCCGCCATACCTCCTGGCACGTGGGCGGGCCCGCCGAGGTGTTCTTCAACCCGCGCAACCGCGCGGATCTCGCCGCGTTCCTGCGCAGCCTGCCGCAGGACGTGCCGGTCTACTGGATCGGCCTCGGCAGCAACCTGCTGGTGCGCGACGGCGGACTTCCCGGCGTCGTGATCTCCACGCACGGCACGCTCGACTCGCTCGAGCGGCTCTCCGCGACCACGGTGCGCGCCGAGGCCGGTGTCGCCTGCGCGCGCATCGCGCGGCAATGCATCAAGTGGGGCCTGGGGCCCGCCGAGTTCTTCGCGGGCATCCCCGGGACGCTCGGCGGCGCGCTGGCGATGAACGCCGGCGCCTTCGGCGGCGAGACCTGGAGCCACGTGCTCGAGGTCGAGACCATCGATCGCCACGGCAAGGAGCGGGTGCGCAAGGCAAGCGAGTACCGGGTGGGCTACCGCACGGTGACCGCGCCCGCGCGCGAGGAGTGGTTCGTCGGCGCCACGCTCGCCTTCGAGCTCCGGCCCGGCGCGCACGCGGGCGAGGTGCAGCAACTGCTCGCGCGGCGCAAGGAATCGCAGCCGATCGGGGAGTGGAGCTGCGGCTCGGTGTTCACCAACCCGCCGGGAGATCACGCCGCGCGCCTCATCGAGGCCGCGGGGCTCAAGGGCTTTCGCATCGGCGATGCGTCGGTGTCGCAGAAGCACGCGAATTTCATCATCAACCACGGCACCTCAAGCGCCGCCGACCTCGAGCGCCTCATCGAGCACGTGCGCTCCACCGTCGAGCGCGTGCACGGCGTGTCGCTGCACCCCGAGGTGCGCATCGTGGGAATGCCTTTATGACTGGCTCGGGATCGCGACATCCCTGTCGCTCCCCTCGCGGCGCCGAGCAAAAGGCGCGGCTCTTGCTCGTCGCTCGCCACCTGCGGCGGCGGGCACATCCGTGTGCCTTGAGGAATTGCCTATGCGCCTGACCTATCAACCGGCGCAGCTCAAGCGTGTCAGCGACCCAAAGGACTTCGGCCGCGTGGCGGTCATGCTGGGCGGCGACTCGAGCGAGCGCGAGATCTCACTCCTCACCGGCAACGCCGTGCTCGAGGCCTTGAAGCGCCGCGGCGTCGACGCCCATGGCTTCGATCCGCGCGATGTCCCGCTCACGGAGCTCACCGGGCAGGGCTTCGCGCGGGTGTGGATCGCGCTGCACGGGCCCGGGGGCGAGGACGGGACGCTGCAGGGGGCGCTCGAGTACCTCGGCGTTCCCTATACGGGAAGCGGAGTGATGGGCTCGGCCATCGGCATGGACAAGCTGCGCACCAAGCGCCTGGCCTCGAGCAACGGCGTGCCGACGGCGGATTTCGTGGTGTTGCGCGGGCCGCAGGACTTCGACATTGCGCTCGAGCGGCTGAAACTCCCGCTCATCGTCAAGCCCGCCACCCAGGGCTCGAGCGTCGGCATGACCAAGGTGGACCGTGCCGCAGACCTCCCGGCCGCGTTTGCCGCCGCCGCCGGCCTCGAGGCGGCGGTGTTCGCCGAGCCCTGGATCACGGGCGGGGAGTACACGGTGGCGATCCTGCAGGGTGCGGCGCTGCCCTCGATCCGCATCGAGACGCCGCGGACTTTCTACGATTACGAGGCCAAGTACTTCCGCGACGATACCCGCTATTTCTGTCCCTCGGGCCTCTCGGGCCCGGCGGAGGCGCACCTCGCGAGCCTCGCGCTCGCCGCTTTCGAGGCCGCGGGCGCCTCCGGCTGGGGCCGCGCGGATTTCATGATGGACGGCGCGGGGCGCCCGCTGCTCCTCGAGATCAACACCATCCCGGGCATGACGAGCCACAGCCTCGTGCCGATGGCGGCGCGCGCAGTCGGCGTCGACTTCGACGAGCTGGCGTGGCGCGTGCTCGAGACCAGCTTCACCCGGGCGCCGGCGCCGCCCCCGGCGAGCAAGGGGGCGTGAGCGTGCTCCGGCGTACCAGGAACCGACGCAAACCCACCGGGCGCGCCTGGCGGCTGCCGGCGATTCGCTGGCGGCGGCTCGGCGCGGTACTCGGCGCGCTCGCCGGCCTCGGCGCCGCCGCCGCAGCACTCGCGATGGCGCTCGACAGGCAAGTCGGCTCAGTGTCGGTCGAGGGGAGCTTTCAGCGGGTCTCGCCCGTCGACGTCGAGCGCGTGGTGAAGAGCGAGTTGCACGGCGCGGGCCTGCTCTCGGTGGATCTGGCGGCGATGCGGCGCGCGATCCATACGCTGCCGTGGGTGGATGCGGTGAGCGTGCAGCGCGCCTGGCCGCGCGGCCTCAACGTGCTGGTCATCGAGCAGACCGCCGCCGCCCGCTGGGGCGAAGCGGGCCTCATCAACACCCGCGGCGAGCTGTTCGCGGTGGACTCGCGCCACATTCCGCCGGAGCTCGCCCAGCTCTCCGGTCCCCCCGGCGAGCAGCCGCTCGTGGCGCAGCGCTATCTCGCCGCCGCCGGGCGGCTGACTGCGGCGGGCCTGCGCATGACCGCGCTGCGGCTCGATGCGCGCGGCGCCTGGGAGTTCGATCTCTCCAACGGCGTCACCGTGCGCCTGGGAAGGCGCCAGGTGGACGAGCGCTTCGAGAAATTCATGAGCACCGCGCTGAAGCTCGTCACCGAGCGGGGCGAGGAAATCTCCTACGTCGACATGCGTTACACAAACGGGTTTGCCATCGGCTGGCGCGGCACCGCCGGCCACGCCGCTGGCAGGGAAGGTGGCCGCAATGCTTAAGCGCTCCGAACGCAACCTGATCGTCGGCCTCGACATCGGCACCTCCAAGGTGGTGTCACTGGTCGGCGAGGCGGGGGCCGACGGCTCGATCGAGCTGCTCGGCGTCGGCTCGCAGCCTTCGCGCGGGCTGAAGAAGGGCGTCGTGGTCAACATCGAGTCCACCGTGCAGTCGATCCAGCGCGCGGTCGAGGAGGCCGAGCTGATGGCCGGCTGCGAGATCCACTCGGTGTTCGCCGGCATCGCCGGCAGCCACGTACGCAGCCTGAATTCCCACGGCGTGGTCGGTGTGCGCGACAAGGAGGTGACGCACGGCGACGTCGAGCACGTGATCGACGCGGCCAAGGCGGTCGCCATCCCCGCGGACCAGAAGATCCTGCACGTGCTGCCGCAGGAATTCATCGTCGACGGCCAGGAAGGCATCCGCGACCCGATCGGCATGTCGGGAGTGCGGCTCGAAGCCAAGGTACACATCGTCACCGGCGCCGACTCGGCCGCGCAGAACATCGAGAAGTGCATCCAGCGCTGCGGGCTCGAGGTCGACGACGTAGTGCTCGAGCAGCTGGCCTCGAGCTTCGCGGTGCTGACCGAGGACGAGAAGGAGCTCGGCGTGTGCCTGGTCGATATCGGCGGCGGCACCACCGATCTGGCGGTGTTCTCCAGCGGCGCGATCCGCCACACCGCCGTGATCCCCATCGCCGGCGACCAGGTGACCAACGACATCGCGGTGTCGATGCGCACGCCGACCCAGTACGCCGAGGACATCAAGATCCGCTACGCCTGCGCGCTCTCGCAGCTCGCCAATCCCGACGAGAGCATCGAGGTGCCGAGCGTCGGCGAGCGCCCGGCGCGGCGCCTCGCCCGGCAGACGCTCGCCGAGATCGTCGAGCCGCGCTACGAGGAGCTCTTCGGCCTGGTGCGCGAGGAGCTGCGGCGCAGCGGCTTCGAGGAGGTGATCGCCGCGGGCATCGTGCTCACCGGCGGCAGCGCCAAGATGGAGGGCGCGATCGAGCTCGCCGAAGAGGTGTTCCACGTGCCGGTGCGCTTAGGGATGCCGCAGGCGGTCGCCGGGCTCACCGACGTGGTGCGCAATCCCATCTTCTCCACGGGCGTCGGCCTGCTGCTCTACGCCCGCGACAACCTGCTGCCCGCACGCCGCGGGCACTCGCTCGGCGTCAACGGCAAGTCGATGCTCGAGCGCATGCGTTCCTGGTTCCAGGGGAATTTCTGAAGCTGACAGACGCGACGACCAAGACTCAACCAACCTGCTTTATTCGTGTAAGGAGCAACAACATGTTCGAATTGATGGACGCATACAGCCAGAGCGCCGTCATCAAGGTGATCGGTGTAGGGGGCGGCGGCGGCAACGCCGTGGCGCACATGGTCACCGCCGGCATCGACGGGGTGGACTTCATGTGCGTCAACACGGACGCGCAGGCCTTGAAGCACGCCAAGGTGAAGACGGCCCTGCAGATCGGCTGCAACATCACCAAGGGCCTGGGCGCCGGCGCCGACCCCGAGGTCGGCCGGCAGGCGGCCATGGAGGATCGCGACCGCATCGTCGAGCTGGTCGAAGGTTGCGACATGCTGTTCATCACCGCCGGCATGGGCGGCGGCACCGGCACGGGCGCCGCGCCGGTCGTGGCGCAGGTGGCCAAGGAGCTCGGCATCCTCACCGTCGCGGTCGTGACCCGGCCGTTCGAGATGGAAGGCAACAAGCGCGCCTGCGTGGCCGATACGGGCATCGCCGAGCTCTCCAAGTTCTGCGACTCGCTGATTACAATTCCTAACCAGAAGCTGTTGACGGTGTTGGGACCGCAGACCACGCTGCTCGATGCCTTCAAGGCGGCCAACCAGGTGCTGCAGGGCGCGGTGCAGGGCATCGCCGAGCTCATCACCCGCCCCGGCCTCATCAATGTCGATTTCGCCGATGTGCGCACCGTCATGGCGGAGACCGGCATGGCCATGATGGGATCGGGGGCCGCGAGCGGCGAAGGCCGGGCGCGCGCGGCGGCCGAGAGCGCCGTATCCTCGCCGTTGCTCGAGGACATCAACCTGGCCGGCGCCCACGGCATCCTGGTGAACGTGACCGCGGGCATGGATCTCTCCATCGGGGAGTTCCAGGAGGTGGGGCAGATCGTGAAACAATTCGCCTCGGAGGACGCGACGGTCGTGGTCGGCACCGTGATCGACCCGGAGCTCACCAACCAGGTGCGGGTCACGGTGGTGGCGACCGGGCTCGGCCGGCCGGCTGCCGCAGCGCGGCCGATGCAGCGCGAGACGTTCACGGCGCGCGACAGCCGCGACGCCCGCGGCGAGCCGCCGATGCGTGTGGTACGCCGCGCGCCGCTTTCGAGCAGCGACTATGCTGCGCTCGACAAGCCGACAGTGCAGCGCCAGCGGGCGGTCGGCGATGGACTGCGCCCGGAGGCCGACGCCGAGGAGCTGCTGGACATTCCGGCGTTCCTGCGGCGGCAGGCTGATTGATGTGATACGGTAGGGTGTCTTACATAACGCTTCGGGAGCGGCCACCGCGGCTGGTGGCGCTCCCGCGGGCGTTTCGAGGTCTCTCGTCATTCGCATGGTCGGACAGCGGACGCTCAAAAACTCGATTCGCGCCACCGGCGTCGGCCTGCATACGGGCAAGAAGGTGCTGATGACCTTGCGGCCGGCGGCGGCCGACTCGGGGATCGTCTTCCGGCGCACCGACCTGGCGCAGCCGGTGGACATACGCGCGCACGCCGAGAATGTCGGCGACACGATGCTGGGCACGACCCTCGGCAAGGGTGAGGCGCGCGTCTCGACCGTCGAGCACCTGCTGTCGGCGTTCGCGGGCCTCGGCATCGACAACGCGATCGTCGAGCTGTCGGCGCCCGAGGTGCCGATCATGGACGGCAGCGCCGGGCCCTTCGTGTTCCTGCTGCAGTCCGCAGGCATCGAGGAGCAGCGCACGCCGAAGCGCTTCATCCGCGTGAAGAAGCGCCTGCGCGTCGAGGACGGCGACAAGTGGGCGCAGTTCGATCCCTTCGACGGCTTCAAGGTCAACTTCGAGATCGAGTTCAATCACCCGATCTTCAAACGCCGTGCGCAGCGCGCCTCGATGGACTTCTCCACTACCTCGTTCCTGAAAGAGGTGAGCCGCGCGCGCACCTTCGGCTTCATGCGCGATCTCGAGACGCTGCGGGCGCGCAATCTCGCCCTCGGCGGCAACCTCGACAACGCGATCGTGCTCGATGATTTCCGCGTGCTGAACGAGGACGGGCTGCGTTACGAGGACGAATTCGTCAAGCACAAGATCCTGGACGCCATCGGCGACCTGTACCTGCTCGGGCACAGCCTGATCGGCGAATTCAGCGGCCACAAATCCGGCCACGCGCTCAACAACAAGCTGCTGCGCGAGTTGCTGGCCGACGCGTCCACCTGGGAAGAGGTCGTGTTCCAGTCCTACAAGGACGCGCCGATTTCCTACATCGAGGCGCCGGCGCTGCATCCGCCGCGGAGTTAGTCCGGGGCGTCCCGCGGCCGCACCCGCACCACGACGCTGCTGAGGCCGCCCGCGGCGGCGAGGATCTCCCGCTCGAGCTCCTGGACGGCGAAGCGCAGCCGCGCGGACCAGGCGGCGGATTCTGCGAATATGACCAACGCGTCGTCGCGCTCGACGACGCCCGACACGCGCGCAACGGTCTCCGCGGGGAGGTGATTGGACAGCCATTCGTTCCAGAAGCTGGCGCGCGCCGCCTGAGCTGTGACGCGCATCAATGCCGGGCCGCGCCGGGCGAGCAGCTCCTTTACAGAATCCGGCCGCCGCGGACTCCCGACGGCACCACTCCTCACTGTGGAACCGCCGCGCTTGTCTCGTCGCACCTTCTTGGGCATATTGAGGCCGAAGCTGTATCGGCAAACCCGCTGAAAGGCGGGGACGCAAAGCCACCGGTCTAAAGCGAGGAGCCATGACGGCGGGGTTGCCAGCATCGTACAGGTATTTATCTGAACGAGAACAGGGCGATACACGCTCGGGGCGCAGGCCCGGATCCGGTTTGGCTCGCTGCGGGGGGTGACATAACGCACCCGGAACGTATGGCATGAACGTTATTCTTTTGTCCAAGCGCGACGGCAGGGCGCGCCAGTTCAACCTGGCGAAGCCTGTGACGTTGGGGGTGCTCCTCACGGTGACCGCGGTCGTCATCGGTGGGGCGTTCGCGCTCGGATTGCAGCTCGGCAAGGGCGTGCACCGCGAGCTGGCGCTCGCCGAGACGACCCGCTTCGCGGCGCTCCTTGCCCAGCAGAAGCAGGAGATCGCCGGCCTCAAGCAGCAATTACAGCTGCGCATCGACGCCATGGCGATGCGCATCGGCGAGGTGAACGCCCACGTCATCCGGCTCGACGCGCTCGGCAAGCGCCTCACGGAGATGGCGGATATCGACAGCCGCGAATTCGACTTCGACCGCGATCCGCCGAGCGGCGGGCCCGAAGGCGAGGGCGTGAGCGCCCAGATCCCCGATCTCTCGCAGATGCTCGTGCAGCTCGCGCGGCGCGCGGACCTGCGCGAATCGCAGCTCGCCGCGCTCGAGAACGTGATCCTGACGCGCGAGCTGAAGGAAGAGATTCATCCCGAGGGGCGGCCGGTCTCGACCGGCTACATCTCCTCTTATTTCGGCGAGCGCGCCGACCCCTTCGATGGACGCGAAGCCTTCCACAAGGGCGTCGATTTCGCCGGCAA
Source organism: Steroidobacteraceae bacterium (assembly GCA_035625955.1). Lineage (GTDB taxonomy): Bacteria > Pseudomonadota > Gammaproteobacteria > Steroidobacterales > Steroidobacteraceae > 13-2-20CM-66-19. The sequence continues at coordinate 10,613 of DASPOP010000065.1, forward strand.
CCTGGGGAGCGATGTGGTCGCGGTGGCCGCGGGAGTCGTCACCTGGGCCGGTGAGCGTTCAGGCTACGGCAAGCTCATCGAGATCAATCACGGCGACGGCTACTCGACGCGCTACGCGCACAACGAGCGCGCGCTGGTCTCCGTCGGTCAGACGGTCAAGCGCGGCGAGGCGATCGCCCTCATGGGCTCGACCGGTCATTCCACCGGACCCCACGTACACTTCGAAGTCCTGCACAACGGCCGCCAGGTCGACCCGCTGTCATTCGTCGGCCGCTGAAGGCCCCTTCTCACCTTGAATTCGCCCGCCCGAGAACCAATTGGGCGGTAGCCACGTCTATTGCGTACAATACGCCGCTTCGTCGAGCCCGAGCAGACGATAAGTGCTTGTCGGGCAAGATATTTTTGTCGGTTTTCTCACGGATAGCCCTTGCTCGACTTCCTCACGCGCATCTTCGGCAGCCGCAACGAGCGGCTCCTTCGCAGCTACGCGCGCTACGTGCGCGCCGCCAACGAGCTCGAGCCGCGAATCGAGGCCTTGAGCGATGAGGCGCTGCGCGGCAAGACCGATGAGTTCCGGCAGCGGCTGAAGGAGGGCGCCGCCCTCGATGACCTCCTGCCGGAGGCGTTCGCGGTGGTGCGCGAGGCGGCGCGGCGCACCCTCAAGATGCGCCACTTCGACGTCCAGCTGATCGGCGGCATTGTGCTGCATCGCGGCATGATCTCCGAGATGCGCACCGGCGAGGGCAAGACGCTGGTGGCGACGCTGCCTGCGTACCTCAACGCCCTGACGGGCGAGGGTGTGCACATCGTCACCGTGAACGAGTACCTGGCGCAGCGCGACGCGGACTGGATGGGTCCGGTCTACCAATTCCTCGGCCTCACGGTCGGCGTCATCAAGAACGCGCAGTCGCCGGCCGAGAAGCGCGCCGCCTACGCCTGCGACATCACCTACGGCACCAACAACGAATTCGGCTTCGACTACCTGCGCGACAACCTCGCCTTCAGGCTCGAGGACCGGGTGCAGCGCTCGCTGAGCTTCGCCATCGTGGACGAGGTCGACTCGATCCTGATCGACGAGGCCCGCACGCCGCTCATCATTTCCGGGCCGGCTGAGGAGAGCACCGAGCTCTACCTGCGGATCAATCAGCTGGTGCCGAAGCTCACGCGGCAGAAGGAGGAGGAGGGCCCGGGCGACTTCTCGGTGGACGAGAAGACCAAGCAGGTGCACATCACCGAGGCCGGGCACGAGCACGTCGAGCGGCTGATGGCGGACGCGGGGTTGCTGCGCGAGGGCGAGACCCTGTACGACCCGGCCAACATCCGCCTGATGCATCACCTGACCGCGGCGCTGCGTGCCCACGCGCTCTACAAGCGCGACGTGGAATACATCGTGCGCAACGGCGAGATCATCATCGTCGATGAATTCACCGGCCGCACCATGATCGGCCGGCGCTGGTCCGACGGCCTGCACCAGGCGGTCGAGGCCAAGGAAGGCGTGCGGGTGCGCGAGGAGAACCAGACGGTCGCCTCGATCACCTTCCAGAACTACTTCCGCATCTACCGCAAGCTCTCGGGGATGACCGGCACCGCCGACACCGAGGCGCCCGAGTTCCTGCAGATCTACGGCCTCGAGGTGGTGGTCATACCGACCCACCGCCCGATGGTGCGCAAGGACAACTCCGACTTCGTGTACCTCACGCAGAACGACAAGTTCCAGGCGATCATCGAGGACATCCGCGACTGCGTCGAGCGCGGCCAGCCGGCGCTGGTCGGCACCACCTCGATCGAGACCTCGGAGTACCTGTCCGGATTGCTGCAGAAGCAGAGCGTCGGGCACCAGGTGCTGAACGCCAAGCAGCACGAGCGCGAGGCGCACATCGTCGCCCAGGCGGGCCGGCCCGGAACCGTCACCATCGCCACCAACATGGCCGGCCGCGGCACCGATATCGTGCTGGGTGGCAACCTCGAGGCGGAGCTGCACGCCGCCGGCGAGATCGACGACGCGGCCCGCGAGCAGCTGCGCGCCGCCTGGCAGACGCGCCACGACCAGGTGGTGGGCGCCGGCGGACTGCACATCATCGGCACCGAGCGCCACGAGTCGCGCCGCATCGACAATCAGCTGCGCGGGCGTTCCGGCCGCCAGGGCGACCCCGGCTCGAGCCGCTTCTACCTGTCGATGGAAGACAACCTGATGCGCATCTTCGGCGACCCGGTGCGCACCAAGCGGCTGCTGCAGATCGCCGGTATGAAGCCGGGTGAGGTGATCGAAAGCGGCATGCTCACCCGCCAGATCGAGAAGGCGCAGCGCAAGGTCGAGTCGCACAACTTCGATATCAGAAAGCAGCTGCTGCTGTTCGACGACGTCGCCAACGATCAGCGCAAGGTGGTCTACCACCAGCGCACCGAGATCATGGGCACGGAGGACCTGTCGGCGGCGATCCGCGGCCTGATGGAGGACTCGGTGGGGGGCCTGCTCGATCAGCACATGCCCAAGCACGCCGCGCCCGCCGACTGGGACCTGAAGGGCCTCGCCGCCGCGGTGCTGCGCGACTTCAACACCCGGATCGACGCGGAAGCCTGGCTCAAGCAGGAGCCCGAGCTCGAGGAGCAGGTGCTGCGTGAGCGCGTGCTGCGCGCCGTGGACGAGACCTACCTCGCCAAGGCGGCGCGTGTCGGCGCGGCCAACCTGCGGCTCGCGGAAAAAGAGGTCATGCTGCAGAAGCTCGACCAGCACTGGCGCGAGCATCTGGCGGGGATGGAGTACCTCAAGCAGGGCATCCACCTGCGCGGCTACGCCCAGAAAGACTACCGCTACGAATTCAAGCGTGAGGCCTTCGAGCTCTTCGCCGCCATGCTCGATCGCGTCAAGTACGAGACCTCCTCGTTCCTGGCGAGAATCGAGATCCGCACTCCGGAGGAGCTGCAGCGCGAGGAAGAGGAGCGCTACCGCCGGCTGATGCGTGCGCTCGAGGCGCAGCACGCTGACATGGGCTCGTTGCTCGCCGGCGATGGCGCGGGCGACCCCGCGCAGACCCAGGCGGCGCTCGCCGCCGCCGCCGCGGCGGCTGCGGCCGCGCGCGCCGGCATCCGCAGCGCGCCGCTCCCTCCCCCGCCGCCGCTACCCGCGCCGGAAGCCGCGGCTCCCTTCGTGCGCGGCGAGCGCAAGGTCGGGCGCAACGAGCCGTGCCCCTGCGGCTCCGGCAAGAAGTACAAGCACTGTCACGGCGCGCTCTCGAGCGTCGAGTAACTGCGGCGAACGGGTGCGTCTGACCGCATGATCCTGGTCGTCGCGGCGGCACTCTATGACACTCGCGGGCGCGTTCTCATCGCACAGCGGCCGCCGGGCAAGCATCAGGCGGGCCGCTGGGAGTTCCCGGGAGGCAAAGTGGCGCCGGGCGAGTCCGAAACGCAAGCGCTCGTGCGCGAGCTGCGCGAGGAGCTCGGGATCGAGGTAACCGCGAGCCGGCCCTTCATGAGGCTCGGGCACACCTACCCGGATCGCAGCGTCGAGCTTTCCATGTGGATCGTCGAGCGCTTTGCGGGAACTCCCCGCGGCCTCGATGGACAGGAGCTCCGCTGGATCGCGCCGGCGGACCTTGCGCACGCGGATCTGCTCGAAGCCGACCGGCCGTTCGTAGAAGCGCTGGTCGATCTGCCGCCGCCGGCGGGCGGGTAGGGGCGGGCGTGTACAATGACTTCAGCAACGAAATGGAATTGATATGGCAGCCGCGAACGATCTTCCCGAAGTCGAGCTCGACCCCAGGAATCTCTATCGCGAGGACGTCTTCACCGACCGCCGCGCGGGCAGCATCCGCCGCCTGACGCCGGTGACGGCCGACGGTTCTCCCGATGCCGCGCGCCCGGTGCTGTTCTCCGGCCAGACGCAGCTGCTCACTCCGGCGGGCATTCTGCCGCTCGGGTTCGAGATCGAGGCGGGCACGCTCGAGGAAGCGCTGAAGAAATTCCCGGAAGGCGTGAAGGTCGCGCTCGAGCAGGCGATCGACGAGGCGCGGGAGCTGCGGCGCGAGGCCGCCTCGCGCATCGTGGTCCCGGAGGTCGGCGGCGGCCTGGGGCCCGGACCCGCGCCCGGTGCCGGCGGCGGCAAGATCAAGTTTCCCTGAATGAATTGCTCGGGATCGGCACGTCCCTGTGCCGCCCCTCGCGCGGCGAGCCAAGAGCGGGGCGCGATGCGCACCTGCTGCGATCACCTCAGCAGCCGAGCACTCCGGGGCAAGCTTGGGCGCCCGGGTCTTGGCTCGCCGCTCGCCGCCTGCGGCGGCGGGCACATCCGTGTGCCTAGATGAGGACCGGGCGCTCCCTTTGGGTCGCGGCGACCACCGCCGCCTTGGCTCTGGGCGCCGTGCTCGCGGCCTGCCAGAGCGCGCAGTTCGGCAACCGTGAGCCGGCCCCGGGCCCCGGTCCGGGCGGCAAGCCGATGCGCACCGCGTCCGATGCGGTCATCGGCCTGCCGGCGGTGGCGCAGGCGCCGGTCTATCCCCTGACGGCGCGCGTCGGCGTCAGCGACAACTTCTTCGGCACCCGCGTCGCGGATCCCTATCGCTGGCTCGAGGATCTCGGCTCGCCGGCGGTGGCGCAGTGGGTGGCGGCGCAGAACGCCGTGTCCCAGCCTCTGCTCGAGGAGCTTCCGCAGCGGACGTGGCTGAAGAGCCGCCTCACGGAGCTGTGGAACTACGAGCGCTATGGGCTGCCGGTCAAGCGCGGCGCGCACTACTTCTTCCTCCACAACGACGGCAGGCAGAACCAGAGCGTGCTTTACGTCTCCGAGCGGCTCGACTCTCAGGGACGCGTGCTGTTCGATCCGAACGCGGTGCGCGCCGATGCGACCGTCGCGCTCGCGGAGTTCACGCCGGACGAGCAGGGGAGCGTGGTCGCCTATGCGACTTCCGACGGGGGCACGGACTGGCAGGTCTGGCGCTTCCGCCGCGTGAGCGATGCGACGGATCTCCCCGATGAGCTGCGCTACACGAAGTTCTGGGGCGTGTCCTGGGCACACGACGGCTCGGGCGTCTACTACAGCCGCTACCCGACGCTCGCCGACGGGCACGGCGACGATGCCGCACGGCCGGCGCTCTATTTCCACACGCTCGGTACGGCGCAGGATCAGGACCGCCTGGTGTACGAGGTGACGGACCACCCGACCCGCATTCCCTCCGGCCGCGTCACCGAGGACGGCGGCTACCTCGTCATCACGCTCTTTGACGGCTACGAGAAGAACGGCGTCGAGCTGCTCGACCTGCGCCGCCCGGGGGCGAAGCCGCAGCCGCTGTTCACGGAGTGGGATGCGCTCTACACCTTCATCGGTGCGCGGGGCGACGAGCTCTACTTCAGGACCACCAGGAATGCCCCCTTCGGCCGTGTCATTGCGGTGGATGCGCGCGGCGCTCCGCCCGCACCGCGCACCGTGGTGCCCGAGGGCGGCACGACGCTGGAAGAGGCGAGCTATGTCGGCGGCCGGATCCTCGCGCGCTACGTGGAGGATGCGCGCGGCGTGGCGCGCGTCTACGAGCGCGACGGCCGGCCGGCGGGCGAAGTGCCGCTTCCCGGCAGGGGCGGGCTCGACGGCTTCGAGGGCGAGGGGAGTCAGACCGAGACCTTCTTCGGCTATACCGACTACCTGACGCCGCACCGCATCTATCGGCTCGACGTGCCCTCGAACCAGGCGACGCTATGGCGCGAGCCGCAGCTTCCCGCCTCGACCGCCGGGTACGTGACCGAGCAGGTGTTCTTTCACAGCAAGGACGGCACGCGCGTGCCGATGTACATCACCCACCGGCGCGAGCTCGCGAAGGACGGCAACCAGCCGGTGCTGCTCTACGGCTATGGCGGATTCAACGTCTCCCTCACGCCGCAATTCCGGCCGCAGGTCCAGGCGTGGCTCGAGATGGGCGGCGTCTACGCCGAAGCGAACCTGCGCGGCGGCGGTGAGTACGGCGAAGCCTGGCACAAGGCCGGCACGCTGGCGAACAAGCAGCACGTGTTCGATGACTTCATCGGCGCCGCCGAGTACCTGATCCGCGATCACTACACGCGCACCGCGCGCTTAGGCGTCTACGGCCGCAGCAACGGCGGGCTGCTGATCGGCGCGGTGCTGACGCAGCGGCCCGATCTGTTCGGCGTGGCGCTGCCGGCGGTCGGAGTGCTCGACATGCTGCGCTACCACACCGCGAGCGCCAACGCGCGCCAGTGGTCGTCGGACTTCGGCCTCGCCGAGGACCGCCAGCAGTTTCGCGCCCTCTACGCCTATTCGCCGTACCAGAACGTGAAGAAGGGCAGCTGCTACCCGCCGACGCTGATCACGACTGCGGACCACGACGATCGCGTCGTGCCCTGGCACAGCTACAAGTTCGCGGCGGCGCTGCAGGCCGCGCAGAGCTGCCCCAATCCGATTCTGATTCGCGTCGAGACGCGCGCCGGCCATGGCGCGGGCAAGCCCGTCTGGATGCAGATCGACGACTTCGCCGATCAGTGGGCGTTCCTCGCGAAGTGGCTGGGGGTGAGTGCGCCCGGGGCGGTGCACTGACGGTCAATCGGCCTTGATCAGGGCGCGGATCTCGACCGTCTCCGGATCGAACACGGCGAGCACGCGCCGCGTGCCGCCCCACATGACCATCGTATTGGCCTGATCGGCCGCGAGCCCCAGCTGTGTGATGCGGCTCTTCAGCGTGCGCTTTTCCGCGGCGGAGAAGTACCGCGTGTCATCGACCCTCAGGAGACGCTTGCGCAGCTCCGGTAGTCCTTGCTCCCAGGGCCGGAAATAGCGTGGCATCTGGATGACGTCAGCGCCCCCCAGTACCGCACCCATGGCGATCTTCTCCGCTTCCTGCGGATTCGCCGGCAGCGGCGCCCAGATCCAGCGCGGCCGGCTATACCACCACGGAGCGAGGGCCGGATTCTCGCGGCGTGCGACCCCGACGTCGTCTGTCTTGAGGTCCGATGCCTGCACCAGCTCCAGCCGGTCGACCGAGAAGGTGTAATAGAGCGGCCGCCCGAGGCAGAGCGTGACGCCGCCGTAGACGAGCGCGATCAGCTGCACCGCGACGATGATCGCGATGTCGCGCGCCAGCACCGCGCGGCGCTTGCCCGGGTTCGCCACGATCAGGGTGAGCGTAGGCCCGAGCACCAGGTCCACCATGACCACGATGCCGACGATGTGCAGCACGCTCGCCAGGTACCACCCGGGCCAGCGATACCAGCCGAGCCAGAATGCGCCCAACACCAGCGCGAGCGCGCTCGCGCTTCCCGCGAGGTGCAGGCCGAAGGTGTGGAGGCGGAATCTCATGGGCGCGGCGGTTTTGCCGGCGGCTCCGGGGGCGGCGCTTCCTCGGGCGCATCCGCCGCGTCGTCCGGGATCCCGCGCTGCTCGGAAAACCAGGCGCCGAGGTCGATCAGGCGGCAGCGCTCGCTGCAGAAGGGACGAAACGGCGCGCTCACCCATTCGAGCTCGCGCCCGCACGTGGGACACGCGACCGTCGTGGGACTCACTGCCGCGGGAGCCTCAGGCGCAGCAGCTGAGCGTGAACGGCACGTCTTCCTCGGTCTGGGTGGGACGCGCGGTGAGGCCGTTCCAGGCGAGGAAGCGCAGGTTGCAGCGGTAGTGGCTGCCGCTGATCTCGGGGTAGAGCCCGGCCGCGGCCGGCAGCGAGATGCGCAGCAGCTGCAGCGGATGGTCGCGATCGAGCGTGACGTTGAAAGTGCCGCCCTTCGCGACTTCCTCGCGCGTGCGCCCGTTCTGGCGCGTGAGCCAGAGCAGCTCTGCGATCGCATCGCACAGCGGACGCAGCAGCGCGAGCCACTGGCTGAAGGTGCGCATGCGCAGCTCATCGGGCTGCGACAGCCAGAAGTAATAATCCGGCAGATCGAACTCGCAGGTGCCTCCGGGAATCGCCGTGCGCAGCTTGATGGAGTTGAGGAACTCCGAGTCACGCAGCGGCTGCAGGATCGCCGAGCCCGTGTCCACCAGGTCGGCCCGCAGCCTGAGCAGATTCGACATCAGGGTTTTCAGGCGCTGCGCGTCCACGCCGGGCCGCGACTGGAACTCGTTGAGCGAGCTGAGCTGGCTCTCGAGCTCCTTGAGGACGTCCGAGCGGACATCGCGCGTCATGATGGCGAGGATGTCGATCAGGCTCGCCACGGCCGCGCGGCTGCCCCACTGGCTCCCCATCTCGTTGTGATAGAGCGCCTGGTTATAGAGGAAGTCGAGCCGCAGGAAGGTGCGCATGCGCTCATTCAGCGGCTGCTCGAACACGAGCAGCCCGGCCGCGGGCGCGGCGGCCGCGGCGACCTCGGACTCGGACAGGGCGGATTCGGCCATGGCGCTATTGTGCTTGACGCGCGCCGGGTACGTAAACGGCGGCGGGCCCTCACATGGCCTCCGCGAGGCGGCGTTCGCCGCGGCGGCGCGCGCTCAGGCGCGCGGAGGGCGCGCGAGCTCGAGGTAGCTCGCGTGCAGCGCCGCGACCTGTGCCTGCACCGCGCTCATGTCGGCGTCGTTCCTGATCACATCGTCGGCGGCTTTGAGGCGCGCGCTGCGCGAGACCTGTGCATCGAGGATCGCCTGTGCCTGCGCGCGCGTCGAGCCGTCGCGTGCCAGCAGGCGCCGGATCTGCAGTTCCTGGTCGCAGTCGACGACCAGCACGCGATCCACGTGCGCAACGAGATTCTTCTCCACCAGCAGGGGAATCACCAGAATCTGGTAGGGGCCGCCCGCCGCGGCCGAGCGCGCCTCGAGCGCGGCGCCGATCGCCGGATGCGTCAGATTCTCGAGATCGGCACGCGCCTTGGGGTCGGAGAACACGATGTTCGCAGCGCTGGCCGGTCGAGATGCCCGTCGGGCGTGAGGATGCCGCGGCCGAAGCGCTCGACCAGGCGCTCGAGCGGCGGCTGGCCGGGCTCGACCACCTCCCGTGCCACCTGGTCGCTGTCGAGGATGGGGACGCCGAGAGCGCCGAAGAACCTGGCGGCCGTCGATTTGCCACTGGCGATTCCGCCGGTGAGTCCGACGCGGAAGACGCGCGAGGCGGCGGCGGGCGTGCTCACGGGCTGCTTACGTGAAGAGCGCAAAGTACCGGCCGACGAGTCCGTGGCCGAACATCATCATCAGCCAGCCGGCAACGGCGAGGAACGGACCAAAGGCGATGGGCGTCGCGCGGCTGCGGCGGCGGATCGCGAGCATGGCGATGCCGACGACCGCGCCGAACACTGAGGCAATCAGGATGACGGGCAGGAGCATCTGCCATCCGAGCCACGCGCCGAGCGCCGCCAGGAGCTTGAAGTCTCCGTAGCCCATGCCCTCCTTCCCGGTGACCAGGCGGAACAGATGATAGACGCTCCACAGGCTCAGGTAACCGGCGACGGCACCGATCAGACTCGAGCGCACGTCGACGGGGAGCGGCGCGTTTCCTTGCGGGCCCCACAGGCTCAGCGCGAGACCGAGCCACAGCAGCGGCAGCGTCAGGCTGTCGGGCAGCAGCTGGTGGTCGATGTCGATGAAGGTGAGGGCGACGAGGAACCAGGTGAGAACCAGGGCGGCGAGCGCGGTGAAGCCAAAACCAAAGCGTGCCGCCACCCAGGCGGAGAGGATCCCGGTCAGCAGCTCCACCAGCGGATAGCGCACCGATATCGGCGCTCCGCAGCGGGCGCAGCGGCCGCGCAGCAACAGCCAGGAGAGGAGCGGGATGTTCTGCAGCGCGGTGATCGGCGCCTTGCAGGCGGGGCAGGCGGAGCGCGGCACGATGAGATTGAAGCGCTCGCGGGGGCCTGCGGCCACGGTGCTGGCGTGCGGGTCATGCCCCGCAAGCTCGGCGCACTGCGCGCGCCACTCGCGGTCGAGCATGAGCGGCAGGCGGTAGATGACGACATTGAGGAAACTGCCCACCGCGAGCCCGAGCACCAGGCAGGTGCCGACCAGGAAGGCGGGGGAGGCCGCGAGCAGCTCGATCACCGACATGGTGGTCTGAAGTCTCCTAAAGAAAACGCCGCGCGGGGCGCGGCGCTTTCGCAGGCGGGTCTTGCGGTCGGCCGGTCAGACCACCGAAGCGAGCTTGAAGATCGGCAGGTACATGGCGATGACCAGTCCGCCGACCAGCACGCCCAGGACCACCATGATGAGCGGCTCGAGGAGGCTCGACATCGCGTCCACCGCGTTGTCGACCTCGGCCTCGTAGAAGGTCGCGACCTTGCCCGACATCTCATCGAGCGAGCCCGACTCCTCGCCGACCGCGATCATCTGATTCACCATGTTGGGGAACAGGCCGGTGGATTCCATGGCGCGCTGCAGCCGCTGGCCGGTCGCCACCTCGTCGCGCATCTTGAGAACGGCAGTCTCGTAGACGATGTTGCCGGTCGCTCCGGCCACGGAGTCGAGCGCTTCGACGAGCGGCACGCCGGCTGCGAACATGGTCGAGAGGGTGCGCGCGTAGCGGGCAATGGCCGACTTGTTCAGGATCGGGCCGATCACCGGCAGCTTCAGCACCAGCCGATCGAGCACTTCGCGCATCGCCTTGGAGCGTTTCTTGAAATAGAAAAATGCCCAGAACAACCCGCCCAGCACGGCGGCGAGGTAGATGCCGTCATGCTGCACGAACGCGGAAAGGTTGATGACCATCTGGGTGAAGGCGGGCAGATCCGCGCCGAAGCCCTTGTAGAGCTGCTGGAACTGCGGGATCACGAAGATCAGCAGCACGACGGTGACGACGACCGCCACCACCAGCACGGCTGCCGGGTAGAACAGCGCCTTCTTCACCTTTTTCTTGAGCGCTTCGGTCTTCTCCTTGTAGGTGGCGATCTTGTCGAGCAGGTTCTCGAGCGCGCCCGCCTGCTCGCCGGCCTCCACGAGGTTGACGAACAGATCGTCGAAGTACAGCGGGTGCTTGGCGAGCGCCTCGTGCAGCGAGGTGCCGCCCTCGACGTCGGCCTTGACGTCGAGGATCAGCTTCTGCATCGCGGCCTTCTCGTTGCCGTTACCGACGATCTCGAAGGCCTGCACCAGCGGAATGCCCGCGGCGAGCATGGTGGCGAGCTGGCGGCTGAACACCGCGATGTCGCCCGGGTCCACCTTGCCTCCGCGCAGACTGTCGCGCTGCTTGCGGATACGCGAGGGCGCGATGCCCTGGCGGCGCAGCTCCGCGCGCAGGGCCGCTTCATCGGGGGCGAGACTCCTGCCTTTGATGCGTGCACCGCGCTTGTCGCGCCCTTCCCAGGCGAAGGGAACGTCGCGCTTGATGGTCCGGACGGTGGCGGTTGCTGCTGCTGCCTGTGCCATGAGTCGTTACCTGTGCCTCACTCGGTGGTGACGCTGTTGACTTCCTCGAGACTGGTGATGCCGTTCCTGACCTTCTCGAGCCCCGCACGGCGCAGATCCCAGACCCCTTCCTTGGCCGCCTGGGCGCCGATCTCGACCGCGCTCCCCCCGGCCAGGATGATGCGCGCGATGGACTCGGTCACCGGCAGCACCTGGTAGATGCCGGCGCGGCCCTTGTAGCCGTCGGTGCAGTTGGCGCAGCCCTTGGGCCCGAAGATCTTGAGGCCCGACACCACGTCCATCTCGGAGAAGCCCTCCTTGAGGAGCGCCTCGCGCGGGATCTCGACCGGCTGCTTGCAGTTGTTGCACAGGCGCCGCGCCAGGCGCTGCGCGATGATGAGGCTCACCGAGGTCGCGATCGCATAGGGCTTGACGCCCATGTCGACCAGGCGCGTGAGCGTCTGCGGCGCATCGTTGGTGTGCAGCGTCGAGAGCACGAGGTGGCCGGTCTGGGCGGCCTTGATGGCGAT
>DASPOP010000066.1:0-3514 GCA_035625955.1 Steroidobacteraceae bacterium
CCTCGAATTCTGTCCGGGTGCCGGCGCCCTGCCGCCTGGTGTCCCGCTCGCATCCGCGCATGCGCATCACCATCACCGCGTGGGCAGCGGCCCCGGGTCCGATCCTTCTTCGTCGACCCATCATGCTCCGTGCCTGTTCGCCGCGAGCGCGACGCTCGCTGCGGCGCCAGTGCTCGCCGAGGCGCTCGCGGCGCCGCCGGTCGATGACGGGATCGGCGAGCGCCTCCACACCGGACAACTCTTTCCTCCGACCATCCTCCGCGCCCAGTCCCCACGCGGCCCGCCCGCCGCGGCCTGACCCGAGAACGACCCGGTCTCGCGCCCGAAGGACTTCGGGCGAATGCGCGCGTGCCGCGAGCACGGCCGCGCGGGGCAGTGTCGAGGATCGATGGAGGTGGAAGATGAATCTCAAGAATGGCTTGATGAGCGCGCTGCCGCTGGTGTTTGCAGGTGCCGCGCCGACGGTCGGTCACGCCTGCGCCTGCGGGTGCGGAGTCTTCGACGTGGCGACCAGCGAGATGTTTCCGACCACCTCGGGGGGCCTGGTGTACCTCGAGCAGGATTTCATGGACCAGAATCAGAACTGGAGCGGCACCGCGTCGGCGCCGGCGAGCGCGAACAGCGATCTGAGGATCCGTACCAACTTCTGGACGCTCGGCGGGCAGTATCTCTTCGACCGTACGTGGGCGGTGCAGCTCGAGGTGCCGTACTGGGAGCGGCTGTTCCGCACCACCACCGACAGCGGCGCAGTGGCGGATTACACCCACGGCGCCATGGGCGACGTGCGTCTCAAGGCGATCTACACCGGACTGTCGGCCGATCTTTCGACCGGGCTCAGCTTCGGCGTGAAGCTGCCGACCGGCGACTCCAGTTACCCGAACTTCGATCCGGACACCGAGATCGGCTCGGGCAGCACCGATCTGCTCCTTGGCGCCTACCATCTCGGCCCGCTCACGAGCGACCATCGCTTCTCGTGGTTTGCGAGCGCCCAGTGGCAGCAGCCGATCGCGCACAAGGCGAGCTATCGGCCCGGCGCCGAGCTCGATGCGGTCAGCGGTGTCTATTACGCCGGCTGGAGCTTCTCACCGACGCTGCGGCTCACGCCGCTGCTGCAGGTCGCGGGCACCTACCGCCGGCATGACGGCGGGCCGCTCGGTCACCCGCAAGACAGCGGTTACACCCGGCTCTTCATGGCGCCGGGCGTCGAGCTCGACGCCGGGCGCACCCGCTGGTACGCCGACGTGTCGCAGGCCCTGTACACCAACTCATCCGGGAACCAACTCATCGCGCGCACACTCTTCAAGGTGTCGGTCGCGGTGAGCTTCTGAGGGAGGATCAACGTGCATCATCACTGGCATGCGCGGGGCCCGGCAGCGCGACGCGCGACGCTGAGCGCCGCCGCGTTCGCCGTCCTCATTCTGCTGCCCTGCGCGGCGCTGCCGGCCGATGCGCCGGCGGTTGGCAAGCCGGCGCCGGGGCTGGTCGCGCCCGATCTCGACGGCCACACGGTCGACCTTGCCGCAGAGCGGGGCAAGGTCGTGATTGTGAACTTCTGGGCGACCTGGTGCGGCCCGTGCCGTGCGGAGATGCCGCTCCTCAACCGTTTCTATCTCGAGCATCGCGCCCAGGGCCTCGCGCTCGTCGGTGTGAGTGTCGATGACCGGCACGACCGCAAGCAGGTCGTCGAGATCATGCGCCAGTTCGCTTACCCCGCGGTACTTGCCTCGACCGCCGGAGTGAACGGCTTCGGGCCGCCGCTCGCCGTGCCGATGACCTGGGTGATCGATACGCAGGGAGTGGTGCGCGCGCGGCTGGTGTCCGCGGTCACTGAGCAGGCGCTTGCGCAGGCCGTGCTGCCGCTGTTGCCTCCCTCCGCCACGGCGCAATAAGCACTGACTCCAGAGGACCGCCCGGGCGGGGCCGGCCGCGGGCCTCGGGTATACTGAACGGCCATGTCGAAGGTCGTACCACTCTCGGGAAAGCCGGCGCCCACGCCGGCTGCCACCAGCCTCAACTCGATCGAGGAGCTGCTGGCGGAGCTGCGCGCGGGACGCATGGTCGTCGTCATGGACGACGAGGACCGCGAGAACGAGGGCGACCTCATCATGGCGGCCGAGTACGCGACGCCCGAGGCCGTGGCCTTCATGATCCGCCACACGAGCGGCATCATCTGCGTGCCGATGGAGGAGGCGCGCCTCGCGGCGCTCGAGCTGCCGCAGATGGTTCCGGCCAACAGCGAGTCGCACCGCACCGCGTTCACGGTGTCGGTCGACCTGGCGCTCGGCACTACCACCGGCGTCTCCTCCGCCGACCGTGCCGCCACGATCCGCGCGCTCGCCGACAGCCGCTCGATGGCCGCGGACTTCTCCCGCCCCGGCCACATCTTTCCACTGCGCCCGCGCGCCGGCGGCGTGCTGGTGCGCGCCGGTCACACCGAGGCGGCGGTCGACCTGTGCCGGCTCGCGGGGCTCACTCCCGTCGGGGTCCTGTGCGAGGTGATGAACGACGACGGCACCATGGCGCGCCGGCCGCAGCTCGAGGAGTTCGCGCGCCGCCATGGACTCAAGATCGGCACGATTGCGGCCCTCATCCGCCACCGGCTGCGCACCGAGCGCTCGGTCGAGCGCATCGGCGAGCAGACGGTGCAGACTTCGCTCGGCGAGTTCCGCCTCTACGCCTATCAGGACCGCGTGAGCCTCGAGGTGCATGTGGCGCTCGCGCGCGGCCGCCTCGATGGTTCCGAGCCGCCGCTGGTGCGTGTGCACCTGCCGGACACGCTGCGGGATCTTCTCGGCGTGCACACCGGCGCGCGTGCCTGGACACTGCACGCCGCGCTCGCGCGCATCGCCGAGGCGGGCAACGGTGTGGTGGTACTGCTGCGCCAGCAGGAGCCGCCAGCCGAGCTCGCCGGCGCGCTGCGCGCCGTCGCGCAGCCGCAAGTCCCGCAACCCGAAGGTGCGGGCCCGAGCGGCGAAGGCGCGGTACTGCGTACCTTCGGCGTTGGCGCGCAGATCCTCAAAGACCTCGGCGTCAAGCGCATGCGGGTGCTGTCGGCACCCAAACAGATGCACGGCATCTCGGCTTTTGACCTGGAGATCGAGGGCTACGTCGGGGAAGAGGGGTGACCGGGCGCGGGACACTCGAGGGTGAGGCCGGCGCGCGCGGCCACCGGGTGGCGATCGTCGCGGCGCGCTTCAACGATTTCATCGTCGCGAGCCTGCTGAAGGGCGCGCTCGCTGCGTGGACGGCGCACGGCGGCGCGGCTGACGACCTCGCGGTCATCCGGGTGCCGGGCGCATTCGAGCTGCCGCTCGCCGCCAGGAAGCTCGCCGCCTCGGGCCGTTATGACGCGGTGGTGGCTTTGGGGTGCGTGATCCGGGGCGATACGCCGCACTTCGAATACGTCGCGGGCGAATGCGCGCGCGGGCTGCAGCAGGCGAGCCTCGATACCGGCGTTCCGGTCGCCTTCGGCGTGCTCACGGTCGAGACCGTCGATCAGGCGCTCGAGCGCGCC
>DASPOP010000067.1:0-10312 GCA_035625955.1 Steroidobacteraceae bacterium
GGCGGAGGCACCCGGGCGCCATCGGGCGCCGGAGGAGCTGGCCGAGGGCGCGCTGCGGCAGCTGCGTGCATGGGCCGCGGCGGCCGGCGCGCATGTCGAGCGTCTGCGCCAGCTGGCATTCGAGCGTGCCGAGCTGGCGCCGCTCGAGCAGCTGCTGTCGCGGCCCGAGCTCGAGCTGCCCGATCTCGCGCGGTTCACGGGCTGCGGTCCGCTGCTCGCGAGTCGCGCCTACCAGCTGCCCTCGGACACCGGAGCGCTCGCGATTCCACCCGGCGTGCTGGTAGAGCGTGTTGCGGACGGCGCCGGCGGGTTCGTGCTCGCGCTCGGCATGAGCGAGCAGATCACCGCGTTCGACGATTATCTGAGCGCGCTCAAGGCGCGCCGGATCGCGCTGCCGCGGGAGCTTCCCTCGGGACGCGACGCGGCACTCGAGTGGATCGCAGCGCGGCGCAACGCCATCGACCAGGAGTCGCAGCGCCTGCAGAGCGAGCTGCAGAAGCTCGACCAGACCCACGGTCTGCGCGCCGCGCTCGGCTCGATCGGATTCATCGAATGGCTGGTGAGCCACGTTCCGGAGCTCACCGTGACGGAGAATTTCGCCTGGGTCACGGGCTGGACCAGCGAGCCTTCCGAGGCGCGGATCGCGGCTGCACTGCGTGCTGCCGGCCTGCAGTACCTGCTGCGCTTCGCCGCCGCGCCGGCCGGGTTTTCGCGCCCCGTGGTGTTGCGCAATCCGCCGTGGCTCAAGCCGTTCGAGCTGTTCGCGCGGCTGCTCGGAGTCCCGGCGGAAGGCGAGGCGGATCCGAGTGCCTTCGTCGCGCTCCTGGCCCCGCTCATGTTCGGCTTCATGTTCGGCGACGCAGGACAGGGCGCGGTGCTCATCGTCGCGGGCCTGGCGCTGCGGCGGCGCTACCCGGCTCTCGCGCTGCTCATACCCGGAGGCATCGCAGCGGTGGTCTTCGGCTGTGCCTTCGGCAGTGTCTTCGGCCGCGACGAGGTTCTCAAGCCGCTGTGGCTGCGGCCGATCGATCATCCATTGACGCTGCTCGTCGCGAGTCTCGAGTTCGGTGCGTGCGTCATCACGGTGGGATTGCTGCTCGAGGCGATCCAGCACTTCTGGGCGGGCCACGCGTGGCTGTGGTGGGCAACGCGCGCGGGACTGGTCGCGGCGTACCTGGGTATCGTCGCCGCGGCGCTCGGGAAGCCCACGTTGTGGGCGCTGCCGGCGGGACTTCTGTGGTTCTGGATCGGCTCGGCGGCGCTCGCTCCTGCCGCACAGCACTGGCAGCGCCTGGGGGCGGCGATCGGGGAGTCGCTCGAGACGCTGCTGCAGCTGCTGGTCAATACCATCTCTTTCGTGCGCGTCGGCGCGTTCGCGCTGGCGCATGCGGGACTTGCGGCCGCGATCGGCGGAATCGTCGCGGGGATCCAGGTCCGCCCGCTCGCCTGGCTCGCCCTCGCCGTTGGCAATCTCGTCGTGATCTGCATCGAAGGACTGGTGGTCGGCATCCAGACGACCCGCCTCATCCTGTTCGAGTTCTTCATCCGCTTCCTGAAGGCCGCCGGCAGGCCTTTCCGTCCGCTGCCGCTGCCGGCCGGCGATACCACCCGGCACGTCTGAACCCCGAGGGCTATCCCGATGATATCGACTTCTCGCACCTTCACCGTCCTGACCCGCAGCCTGATCGTGGTTCTGCTGGTGGTGGTTGCGGCTCTCGTGACCTGGCTCGCGCTCGCTGCACACCCGGCGGTTGCAGCGGGTGAGACCGCCGCTGTTGCCGCCACCCGGCTCGAGCCGCAGTTCGCCGGCTGGGCGCTCGTAGGCGCCGCGCTCTCGACCGCCCTTGCGGCGCTCGGGGCCGGCTACGCGGTCGGCCGCGTCGGCAGCGCCGCGGTGGGCGCGATCGCCGAGAAGCCCGAGCTCTTCGGGCGGGTCCTGGTGCTGGTCGGTCTCGCCGAGGGCATCGCGATCTACGGGCTGATCGTCTCCATCCTGATCCTCAACCGGCTCGGCTGAGCATGGAGGTCGCGGTGATCGCGGATGAGCTGACGGCAGTCGGCTGGCGGCTGGCCGGCGCCCGGGTGTACATCGCCAGCGCCGCCGACGTCGAGGAGCGCTTTGAGCAGGCGCTCGCGAGCGCGGAGCTGGTGATGATCAGCGCCCAATTGGCAGCGCGGTTGCCGGCGCCGCGGCTCGAGGCGGCACTGCTGGCCTTTCCGCCGCTCACCCTGGTCATCGCCGATATCAGGTGCGCGCAGCAGCCGCCGGATGTCGAGGCGCAGGCACGACGGGCGCTCGGGGTGCTACCGTGAGCAGCCCGGCGCCCCTCAGCGTGCTCGACGCGCAGGTCGAGGCGATGCTCGAGCGGGTGACTCGCCATCGCGAGCGGCGCGTCGCCGAGATCCGGACCAGGACCGACACGCAGCAGCTCGAGATCGTGCGCAGCGCACGCACCGAAGCCCGCGACAGCCTGCATCGGGCCGTTGCCCGCGAGCGCGCGCGCATGGCCCAGGGCCTGCGGCAGGCCGAGGCCCGCGCCGAGCTCGAGTCGCGGCGGCGCGCACAGCTCGAGACGCGCACGCTCCTCGCGCACATGTGGGAGAACGTTGCGGCGGTGCTCGAGCGCCGCTGGCGCAGCGGCACGCTGCGCAGCGAGTGGATTGCGGCGGCGATTGCCGAGGCCGGTCAGCTGCTCGCGGGCCAGAGCTGGCGCATCGAGTACGCCGCCGGCGTCTCGGCGGAGGAGCGCCGCGGCGGCGAGAGCCGCGCGCTGGGAGGCGGGGCGCGTGCGATCGAATGGCAGCTCGATGAGAAGCTGCGCGCCGGACTACGGGTGCGCTCGCCCGGCGCCTGCCTCGATGCAACGGTGGCGGGCCTCCTGGCGCGGCGCGAAGAGATCGAAGCGGCCTTCCTTTCGGAGTATCGCGCGTGAGCGCCGCGCGCATCCGCTGGATCAGCGGGCCTGTGCTGCGTGCGCGCACCGCGGACACTTTCCACGTGCACGAGGCAATCGCGGTCGGCCCGCACGCCTTGCCCGGGGAAGTGATCCAGCTGAATGGCGACGAGATCGTCGCCCAGATCTACGAGGACACGACCGGGCTCAAGCCCGGAGATGAGGTCAGCGGGACGGGGCGGCCGCTGTCGGTGCCGCTCGGGCCGGGACTGCTGGGGCGCATCTTCGACGGGCTGCTGCGTCCGCTCGATGTCTCCTCCGGTTCATTCATCTCGCCGCAGGCGGTGCGGCCTGCGCCGCCGCGCCTCGCCTTCGAGCCGTCGGTCAGGATCGGCGAGCGGCTGCAGGCCGGGCAGCGCGTCGCGACGATTGCCGGGCTCCGCACCGAGTCGCTGCTGGTGCCGCCGGCAACGTCGGGCACCGTGACCTGGGTGGCGACGGCGGGCGAATACGGCGGTGACGAGCCGGTGTACCGTCTCAGCGGCGCTGATGGCGCCATCCAGGCCGTCTCGCTTACGCATGCCTGGCCCGTGCGCCGGCCGCGCCCCTTCGGCTCGAGGCTCGCGGTCGCAGGCCCGATGATCACCGGGCAGAGGATTCTCGACACACTGTTTCCCGTGGCGCGCGGCGGGCGCGCGGCGCTCCCGGGCGGCTTCGGGACGGGCAAGACGGTGCTGCAGGAGGCGCTCGCCAAGTGGTCGGACGCCGACATCATCGTCTATGTCGGCTGCGGCGAGCGTGGCAACGAGATGGCCGAGGTGCTGGACGAGCTGCCGCAGCTCGAGGATCCGCGCACGGGCCGGCGCCTCATGGAGCGCACCGTGATCATCGCCAACACCTCGAACATGCCGGTCGCGGCCCGCGAGGCCAGCATTTACACCGCGATCACCGTGGCGGAGTACTACCGCGATCAGGGGCTGCACGTGGCGCTGATGGCCGACTCGACCAGCCGCTGGGCCGAGGCGCTGCGCGAAGTGAGCGGCCGGCTCGGCGAGCTGCCGGGGGAGTCGGGTTATCCCGCCTACCTGGCCTCACGGCTCGCGGAGTTCTATGAGCGCGCCGGCCGCTTCCGCACGCTCGGCGGGACCGAGGGCTCGGTCACCATCATCGGTGCGGTCAGCCCGCCGGCCGGAGACTTCTCCGAGCCGGTGACCATGAACACGCGCCGCTGCGTGCGCAGCTTCTGGGCGCTCGACCGCGAGCGCGCCCAGGCGCGCTTCTATCCGGCCATCCATCCGCTGCAATCGTACAGCGCGGACGTCGACACCCTCGCGAGCTGGTGGCAGGTGCAGGGAAATCCCGACTGGCTGGCGCAGCGGCGCCGCCTGCTCGAGCTGCTGCAGGCGCAGGTGCACCTCGAGCGCATGGCGCGCATCGTCGGCAAGGACGCTCTGCCGCCGGCGCAGCAGCTGACGCTGCTGTGCGCCGAGCTCGCCAACGACGCGGTGTTGCGCCAGTCCTCGTTCTCCGAGGTCGACCGCTACTGCTCGCCGCAGCGTCAGACGGCGATCCTCGGTATCGTCGTGCGCTTCCTCGATCTGGCACGCACCGCGGTGGACGCCGGGGTCCCGCCCGACGAGGTGGCCAACCTCCCGGTGCGCCTCACTCTGCAGCGCATCGGCGAGGAGTACGGCGAGCAGCAGATCGGCGGCATCCGTGCGCTCTGGCAGCGCCTCGAGCACGACTTCGCCGCCCTGTCGCGGGAGTATGTCGGTGCGCGCTGAAGCCACACTGGCGAGCGTCGTGCGCCGCATCGACGGCCCGCTGTTGTTTCTGCAGCGGACCGTCGAGCTCGGACTCAATGCCTGCGTCGAGGTTCTCGACCGCGACGGCAGGGTGCGCGTCGGCCGCGCGGCGGCGCTCGATGAGCAGACGATCGTGGTCGAAGTGCTCGAGTCCACCGTCGGGCTGGGGCTGCAGGACACGCGCATCCGCGTGCGCAACGAGCCGCTGCTGCTCGGCGTCGGCCCGGGCCTCCTCGGGCGCACCTTCGACAGCATCGGGCGGCCGACCGACGGTGGCGCACCCATCCCGTCCGCGGTCCGCATGCGCATCGACGGGTTGTCGATCAACCCGGCGGCGCGCGCGCTGCCGCGCGACTTCATCGAGACCGGGGTGTCGACCATCGATCTCATGAACAGCCTGGTGCGGGGGCAGAAGCTGCCGCTGTTCTCGGGGGCGGGTCTGCCGCACGACCGGCTCGCCACCGGGATCGCGCTGCACGCGCGGCTGCGGCGGGGAACCGAGGGGGACTTCGCCATCGTGTTCGTCGGCATGGGCGTGTCGCACGACACCGCCGAGGCTTTCCGCGAAGCCATGGCGAGCAGCGCCGCGCTCGAGCACACCGCCATGTTCCTCAATCTCGCCCACGAGCCGGCGACGCAGCGGCTGCTCACGCCGCGCTACGCGCTCACGGCCGCCGAGTATCTGGCCTTCGTCGAGGGCCGGCACGTGCTCGTCATCATGACCGACATGACCAACTACTGCGAGGCGCTGCGCGAAGTCTCGGCGAGCCACGGCGAGCTGCCGGCGCGCAAAGGCTATCCGGGGTACATGTACTCGGATCTCGCCAGCCTTTACGAGCGCGCCGGCTGCATCCAGGGACTGCCGGGAACACTCACGCAGCTGCCGATCCTCACCATGCCCAACGACGACATCGGCCATCCGGTTCCGGATCTCACCGGCTACATCACCGAAGGCCAGATCGTCCTCGATCGCGATCTCGACCGCGCCGGGGTCTATCCGCCGGTGCGGGTGCTGCCGAGCCTGTCGCGCCTGATGAATTCCGGCATCGGCGAGGGCTTCACCGACGCCGATCACCCGGCGCTCGCGAATCAGCTGTTCGCCAGCTACGCGCGGGCCATGCGCGTGCGCGTGCTGGCGAGCGTCATGGGCGAAGACAGCCTGCCGCAGATCGACCGGCGCTTTCTCGAGTTCGGCACGGCGTTCGAGCAGCGCTTCGTGCGCCAGGAGGAAGCGCGCTCGCTGGAGGAGAGCCTGGCGCTCGGCTGGGAGCTGCTGCGCGCGTTGCCGGTGGCGGAGCTCACCCGCCTGAAGCCGCAGCAGGTCGAGCGTCATCTCTCGGGGGGCACGCGTGCCTGAGCCGCGGCGCGAGCTCGCCACCACGCGCGTGGCGCTGCTGGAGCTCAAGGACGAGCAGCAGCTGGTGCAGGAGGGGTACCGGCTGCTCGATGAGAAGTGCATCCTGCTGGCAGGCGAGATCCGCCGCCAGCTTCGGTCTCTGCGCGAACGCCGCCGGGAGCTCGAACAGGCGGCGCAGTCCGCGCGCGCGGTTTTCGAGGCGGCGCTCAGGCGCCACGGCTTCGACAGTCTCGCGGTACACCCGCCGGCCTCCTTCGCGCAGGAGGCGCTGGTGGTCGCGCACTCGCGACTCCTCGGGCTGGCGCTCCTCGAGGCGCGGCTGCGGCCGCCCGTCACGCCCGTGCCGTGCGGCTTAGCGGCCGACGCTGCGAGCGCCGAGGTGCGCGAATGCGCGCGCGCCTGGCGCGAGCTGCTCGCGCGCGCCGTCGCGCTGGCGGCCTGCGAGCTCACTCTGCGGCGGCTGGTGCGCGAGTACGTGCGCACCGAGCGGCGCACGCGCGCCATCGAGAACATATTGCTGCCCGAGATCGACGCGGCCGTACGGCTGGTCGAGGAGCTGCTCGACGGCATGGACCAGGAGGAATTCGCGCGGCTGCGCGCGGTGCGCGGCGGCGGCGGGGGGCTGCGCGCGGTTCAGGACGGCCGCGACTGAGTCCGGGGCTGCAGCGGCAGCTCCTCGAGCTCGGCGCGGATGTGCAGCCGCATCTGATCGCGGAACTCGTTCACCGCGTTGAAGAACTCGGCCATCATCAGCAGCCAGCAGTACATGCCGGTGTCGGTGAGCTCGATGCCGCGCCGTCTGAAGCGCAGCGCGCCAAGCGCCTGCATCGCGGCCAGCTCGGGTGCCATGCGCAGCCAGAACGCAGGCCCGTACCTGCGGGCGACATCGGCGTAGGGCAGCGACAGCCCGAAGAGCCGCACCAGGAAGTCGTAGCGCATGCGCTCCTTGAGCGTGAGGCGCTTGCTCTGGGTGACGGCGCTGCCGCCCGCGGCGATGAGGCGGCGGTACTGGTTGAGCGAGAAGGTGGTCGCGTACAGGCAGCCATCGAGATAGCTGAAGGCGCCGCTGCCGACACCGACGAACTCGTCGTGGTCGACGATGTACTCATCGATCAGGGAGGCGCCCGCGGCCGCCTGCGCGGCGCGCGTGAAGCACCACGCGGAGGAAGCGCGGTAGTGCGGGCGCAGCGCCGCGAGAATGCGCTGATAGAACTCGTGGCGCCGCCCGGGGTCGACGCGCCCCAGCGTCCGGTCCATGCGGTGCCGCGCGCTGCTCGCCGTCATGAGCGGATAGAACGACACCTGGTCGACGTCGAGCTCGAGGAGCGTAGCGAGATCGCGCTCGAGCATTGCGCTCGTCTGGTTGGGGAGATTGAAGATCATGTCGACGTTGAGCGTCGCGAAGCGTCCACGCGCGGCTGAGAGCCGCTCGCGAATCTGCGCGCCGCTGCCGTAAGCGTCGAAGCGCTGCATCTGCCGCAGCAGCCCGTCGTCGAAGCTCTGCACCCCGACCGAGAGCCTGCCGACACCCGCGGCCGCGAGCGCCGCGAGCAGCGGCTCGCGCAGGTGGTTGGGATTGGTCTCCACCGAGATCGTGCGGACCGGCCACAGAGAGCGGATCAGCGCGAGCGTCACGCCGAGCTCCTCAGGGGCGATCGTCGGCGTGCCGCCGCCGACGTAGACGTCGGTGAAACCGAAGCCGCGCGCGTGATAGCAGCGGATTTCCTGTCGCAGCGCCTGGAAGTAAGGGGCGGCCTTGTCCTCGCGGAACTGCACGCGGTGGAAGGAACAGAAGGGGCAGAGCGACTCGCAGAAGGGGACGTGCACGTAGAGCTGCAACGGCCGAGCTACAGCTGACGGCGAGGGCTGTGACGGGGCCGGCCCGAAGCGCATCGAGGCGCGGTATTCGCGCTTCAGCATCCCGAGCAGGAGCGGCTCGAACCAGGGCATGGTGCCTTCAGGGAGACTTCACATTACTGCGCGAGCGGCCCAAGATGGTCCGGCTGATCGGCCGCATTCGAGGTTTCGTCCCATGAGTACTGCAAATCAAGCCGCAAAGACCGTCGCCATCCTGGGCAACGGTGTCGTCGGCACGGCCCTCGCCAAGGGCTTCGCCGGGCTCGGGTACCAGGTGGTCTTCGGCACGCGCGACGTGGAGGGCGAGAAGACCCGTGCGGCCCTCGAGGCCGTGCCCGGCTCGCGCGCCGCCTCGTTCGCCGAGGCGGCAAGCGCCGGCAGCCTCGCCGTGCTGGCGATACCCTGGAGCGGTCTCGAGGCGGCCATCTTCACCGCCGGACCGGACAACCTCGCCGGGAAGCTGGTGATCGACCCGAGCAACCCGCTCGATTTCTCGGGCGACGTGCCGGTGCTCGCCCTCGGCGCGAGCGACTCCGCGGGAGAGCTGGTGCAGCGCCTGTTGCCGCGGTCGCAGGTGGTCAAGGCTTTCAACATCGTCACCGCGGCCCACATGGTGCATCCGCGCCTGCCGGACGGGACGCCCGACATGTTCATCGCCGGCAACGACGCTGCGGCCAAGCAACGCGTGGCGCAGCTGCTCGAGGGCTTCGGCTGGCGCGCGCCGATCGACGTCGGCCCGATCGGCGCGAGCCGGCTGCTGGAAGCCATGGCGATGCTGTGGGTGACCTACGGTTTCCGCAACGAGCACTGGACGCACGCCTTCAGCCTCCTCGGACAGAAACGCTGACCGCACCCGCCGCGGACCGCTGAAGCTACGGCGCTCAGGCGCCGGCGAGCAGCCCGTGGGCGGCCCGCTCGGCGATCATGACGGTCGGCGTGTTGGTATTGCCGCCGATCAGGCGCGGCATGACCGAGGCGTCGATGACGCGCAGGCTCTCGACACCGCGCACGCGCAGCTGCGGGTCGACCACCGAGGCCGCATCCCGTCCCATGCGGCAGGTCCCCACCGGATGGTAGATCGTCTCCGCCTTGCGCCTGACCACCTCGAGCAGCTCCGAACGTGTCCGCACAGCCTCGCCCGGGAAGATCTCCGGCCCGCGAAACGGCGCGAACGGCTGCGAGGCGATGATCTCGCGCGACAGCCGGATGCCTTCCAGCAGAGCCTCGAGATCGCGTCCCTCGGTGAGGTAGCGCGCGTGGATGGCCGGGGCGTCGTCGGGGCGGCTCGAGCGCAGCGTGATGCGCCCGCGGCTCGAGGGCCGTAGCACGCAGGCATGCACGGTGAAGCCGTGGCCGGCCAGGCGATTGCGGCCGTGGTCATCGAGCTGGGCCGGCACGAAATGCAGCTGCAGGTCCGGGCGCTCGTCGGCGGCGAGCGGCGAGCGGGCGAAGGCGCCCGCTTCGGCGATGTTGCTCACGCCGGGACCGGAATGCGTCAGCAGATAGCGCAGGCCGACCAGCACCTCCTGCCAGGCGCTGAAGTCGTAGGTGATCGGACGGGTGCACTTGGCGAGCGTGCAGAAGTCGAGATGATCCTGAAGATTGGCGCCGACCTCGGCAGCGTCGGCAACCACCGGGATGCCGAGGCCGTGCAGCGCCGCTGCCGGCCCGACGCCTGAGAGCATCAGCAGCTGCGGCGACGCCACCGCGCCCGCCGCGAGCAGCACCTCGCGCCCGGCATGGGCGCGGTGCAGCGCGCCGTTCCAGCGATATTCGATCCCCGTGGCGCGCGTGCCCGAGAACAGGATCCGCGTCGCCAGGCAGTGAGTGCACACCTCGAGGTTGGGCCGGGAGAGCGCCGGGTGCAGGTAGGCCCGGGCACAGCTGCATCGGCGGCCCTTGCGCTGTGTCACCTGGTAGAAGCCGACGCCGGCCTGCAGCGCGCCGTTGAAGTCGGGATTCGGCTCGAGTCCGCAGGCGACGCCTCCGGCGACGAACACCGCGCTCAGGGGATTGCGGAACCTCAGGTCCTCGACCGACAGCGGTCCGCCGACCCCGTGGTAGGGCCCGGCTCCGCGCGCCTGGTCCTCCGACTTGAGGAACCAGGGGAGCACCTGCGCGTAGCTCCAGTCCTCGCCCGCCAGTTGCGCCCACTCGTCGTAGTCGCGCGGATGCCCGCGCGTGTAGCACATGGCGTTGATCGAGCTGCTGCCGCCGAGCACGCGGCCGCGCGGCCAGTACAGGCGCCGTCCGAGGAGCTCGGGCTCGGGCTCGGTGTAGTAGCGCCAGTCGATGCGCGGATTGCCGACGAGGCGCGCGAGTCCGGCGGGCATGCGGATATAGGGGCTCGAGTCGCGCCCACCGGCTTCCAGCAGCAGCACGCGCAGCGTGCCGCGCGC